>NZ_CALPCF010000004.1:0-273247 GCF_943192965.1 Senimuribacter intestinalis | reverse complement strand
ATCATAGGGGTACTCCTTTCGTTTTACTATATTTTACAAAAGTCTCACTCCTATTACAACTTTATTGTATCAGCTCAAAGGCAGCAGGCGCGCGCCAGCTTTTTAGAAAATGAATCCAAATATGGCGTTTGGCAGATGGCTGGCGCCATGTATACAAAAAAACGCTTTGAATATGGCGTTTTCCAGGAGGTGAGCGCCAGATATCCAAAAAAATCTTGAGATTATGGCGCGCCGTTTTCTCAGCAGCATAAGCTGCCGCATACCTATCATAAAATCAAATAGAATGTCAAAAAAACTGCTATGCAGTCAGATGAACTTTTTGCATAGCAGTTTTCCTTATGAGCTTACGCCTGTTTCCACGTCGCTACTTCATCTCTCAGCCACTGGCACCATGCTTCCACGCCTTCCCCTGTCTTTGCAGAAATCGGGAAGATTTTCAAATCAGGATTTCTCATGTGCGCATACTCCTCTACCTTCTCCATGTCGAAGTCAAAGTACGGCAGCACATCTGTTTTATTGATGATGAGCACGTCACAGACCTGAAAAATCAGCGGATACTTCAGCGGCTTATCGTGACCCTCCGGAACAGAGAGAATCATAACGTTCTTTACCGCTCCGGTGTCAAATTCTGCAGGGCATACCAGATTTCCTACATTTTCCAGAATCACCAGATCAAGTTCACCCGTTTCCAGCTCACGCAGTCCCTGCCGAGTCATATCTGCGTCCAAATGGCACATGCCTCCTGTGTGCAGCTGAATAGACTTTACACCGGTCTCTGCAATGGCTGCAGCATCCACATCAGAATCAATGTCGGCTTCCATGACGCCTATCGCCATCCCACTTTGCAGTGCTTTGACAGTCTGCTTCAGCAGGGTAGTCTTTCCTGCTCCCGGCGAAGACATCAGGTTCAGCAGAAAAGTCCCCTGCGCCTTCAGTTCCTCTCGCAGCGTCTTAGCATCAGCATCATTACTGGCAAAAACACTTTCCTTTACTTCTATCACCTTATACTTATCCATATTTTCACCTATTTGATCACAGCTCTTGCAGCCGCATCCTTGTAATATTTAAAGTCAGTGAAGACTTCGCCCTTATACGGATTGGTCTTTGTCCTCATGGATTTTCTCACGATGTAAAGCAGTGCAATAATATTGGTAATCAATGCCAGCGCACTGACAACGGTCATTGCTGTCGGGTCTGCATTGACTGCATTTCCTGCCATGATACCGTTCATCGTTCCGTCAGCATACTGGGTTGAGATGGTTGCCCACGCAAATCTGCTGCTTCCGTCTGCAAAAGTCTCCTGGAACAATGGGAATACCTGTGCAAACATGCACCAAATACAGAGAGTATTTGCACGGTTCATAATCCAGCCGCCTTTGTTCCACAGAAGCGCTGCGATGGTCGGTGCCAGCAGCAGTGCCACACCGCAGAACCAGGAATGGGTCGGCAAACAGTTGTAGGTATAAGCAAAATTCCAGATATCGTACACGATGATATACACCCAAATCATATCAGGCCAAATCATATCCTTTCCATCTTTGGAAGAATAAACTGCCCACCAGCCGGTCATACAGAAGATGTTCAGAATACCTGCAATACCGTTCATCACATTGTGCCAGCCTCCATAAAGCCATACGCCCTCAGAAGACAACCACCAGGAGCCCCATCCGTTGATAGCGGACTCAAAATCGCTGGCCACGGCGATCAGAATATTGATGGCTACGATGGCAAACGGAAAAGCCTTGAACCAGTGCTTTTTACCAATTCCCCATTCATATTTAATCATCATAAATCCGATACAGCCTGCCAAAGATGCGTATAACTTCGCGTAGTGGAACCAGCCGTTCATATACAGATAAGTCTGGTTATTCAGCGCCCACTCAGCGCCTGAACCCGCTGCTACAGCGATAACTACAAAGTATACCGTCAGCGCTGCCGGTAATACGCCGAACATCAAAAGACCTCCGGTCTTGGTTCTTCTGGCAAATTCATTGAGCAAAATCAGTCCAACAAGAACCGCAAGCATTGCAATCCATTTCGCTGCCGCGCCTGCTCCATAAACATGAAATAACATAAACAATCAACTCCTTTTCTTCTTTCTTAAATTAGCCTAACAGCCTTCTATCTCTTTAATCATGACTTGATTTCCCTGCAGCAGCCAGGTTTTCTCGCTGCCGCAATGGGGACAAATTTTCCCGTACTCCACTGTGCCATAGGTTTTCTCACAGTTTTCGCAGTAGGTCACCGCAGGAATCTCCTCAATCAAAAGCTCCGCTTCCCGAGTCAGGTCATTTTTATCTGCCGCCCATCTCCAGCAGTCGGTCAGATAGTGAGGTATCACCGAAGATACCTCCCCCAGCTCCACCGTAACAGAAGCAACCTTCATCAGTCCGTTTTCTTCTGCTGTTTTCTCCACGCCTTTGATGATGTGAAATACAATCCCAAGCTCGTGCATTTTACTTCTTCCCCTTTTTTGAGAACTTCACTTTAATCGCCTGCTTTGCACCATATGGCAAAATGTATTTCAACTTGTCTTCGCTTGGCACCATTTTGCTGGCCTCTGGGAAGTCACGGTACAGATGGATTGCATCAAATTCGCATTTGGTTGTACAAACGCCGCAGCCAATACACTTATTCTCATCCACGACAGATGCACCACAGCCTAAACATCTCGCCGTCTCGACTTTCACCTGTTCTTCTGTCAGCGGCAGAGAAGGGTCGCGGAAAGACCTCTTGTGATTCACTACAGAATCTCTGCCGGGAACCTGACGACTGGAATTGTCGTAGCTTTCTATGTAAATATTTTCCTTATCCAGCTCTATGAACTGGCGGCGATTTCTGCCAATGGTCATGCTGGAATGAGGCTGTACGAAACGATGAATAGAGATAGCGCCTTCCTTTCCGGCTGCGATAGCGTCAATGGCAAATTTCGGTCCGGTATAAACGTCTCCTCCTACAAAGATATCCGGCTCTGCAGTCTGATAGGTCAGGCTGTCTGCCACAGCCGCCTGCCCTCTTCCCAGTTCCACTTTGCTGTCTTTCAGCAGGTCGCCCCACTGAATACTCTGACCGATACTCATGAAAATCCGGCTGCACGGCACTGTGATGGTTTCATTTTCATCGTAAACCGGCGCAAAACGTTTTTCCTCATCAAAGACAGACAGGCACTTTTTCAGGACAATGCCGGTGACTTTTCCATTTTCTGTGAGAATCTCCTTCGGACCCCATCCGCAGCTAATCGTTACATCTTCTTCCTCTGCTTCTGCGATTTCCTCTTCTGACGCCGGCATGATATCCCGACTTTCCAGACAGTACATGGAAACTTCTGATGCGCCGCATCTGCCGGCGGTTCTTGCTGCGTCGATGGCAACATTGCCGCCGCCGATGACTACCGCTTTGCCGTCAACGTTATAGGACGAATCCTCACTGACGATTCGCAGCAAATCTACCGCAGTCATAACGCCCTCTGCATCCTCTCCGGGCACACCTGCCAGCCTGCCGCCCTGACAGCCTATTGCAATATAGAATGCCTTATAGCCTTCTTTTCTCAAATCTTCTATGGTGATATCTCTTCCTACCTCCACACCGGTACGAATTTCAACGCCCATAGCCTCGATAATATCAATTTCCGCCTGAACCACGTCTTTCTCCAGCTTAAACGAAGGAATTCCGTATACCAGCATGCCTCCAGCTTTCGGATTCTTTTCAAAGATGGTCGGTGCATAACCTTTTTCTGCCAGATAAAACGCACAGGAAAGACCTGCCGGACCTCCGCCGATGATGGCGATTTTTTCCGGGAAAAAGCCTTTCAGGGCAGGCACTACTTTCTTCGGAATAAACCTGGTCTCTGCTCTCAGGTCTTGCTCTGCGATGAATCGCTTTACTTCATCGATAGCAATCGCCTCATCAATGCTGCCTCTGGTACAGGCATCTTCACACCGCCTGTTGCAAATACGACCGCAAATAGCTGGAAGAGGATTTTCTTTCTTAATCAGCGCTAATGCTTCGGTGTATCTGCCCTGCGCCGCCATTTTCAAATATCCCTGCACTGCGATATGTGCAGGACAAGCAGTCTTGCAAGGTGCCGTTCCCGTATCGTAGCAGTTGATTCTGTTGTTGTCTCTGTAATCTTCGTCCCACATGTGCGGTCCCCAAGGCTGCTGACTTGGAAGCGGAATCTTTGGATATTCCACTTTGCTTCCGTCTTTCTGACAAAGCTTCTGCCCCAGCTTTACAGCCCCTGCCGGGCAATACTCCACACATCTGCCACAGGCCACGCAGTTGTCTGTTTTGACACGAGCGCGGTATGCAGAAGCCGACATATTCGGTGTATTGAACAGCTGCGACGTCCTAAGGGCATAGCAAACGTTAACATTGCAGTTACAGATTGCAAAGATTTTGTCTTCACCGTCAATATTGGTAATCTGATGGACAAAGCCGTTTTCTTCAGCCTGTCTGAAGATATCCAGCGCCTCTTCTTTTGTTACATATCTGCCGCCTTTGTTGGTTTCTACTACATAATCAGCCATATCTCCCATGGCCACGCACCAACCTTCCGGATCATCAGCACAGCCTTCATCATAGGTCTGTCTGGAGTATCTGCAGGAACAAGGGCTTGCCGCATATTTACCTTCATACTTATCCAGCCAATAGGAAATATGCTCTAAAGATATAGATTCGTTCTCCATTTCTATGGCTTTTTCTACAGGAATGACATGCATGCCGATGCCTGCTCCTCCCGGCGGCACCATAGGCGTAATCTTCTCCAAAGGCAGCCTGCTCATTCTCTCAAAAAATCTTCCGACCTCTGGATGTGCCTGCAGCATCTGAAGGTTCATATTGCTGAACTCTGCATTGCCCGGCACGAACATCGGCAGCACATACTGCTTCACATGCTCCGGATTTTCCCAGTTATATTCCAGCACTCCGTTTACAGCCATCTGCTCCAGCAATTCTTCCAAATGGTCTCTATCCATTTTGGTAAGCTCCACCATCTGATCCAGCGTTTTCGGCTTTCGCACGCCCATTTTCAGCGCTACCTCTGCCATTTCGTCGGTGCACATCGCCGCCAGTCCCCAATATTCCGGGTCGTATTTTGTAATCTTCTTGATGCCCAATTTCTGAGGAACACGATCTGTAATCATTTTCGCCAGCTTGACAATTGGCTCCCGCTCAACTTCGTTCTCTATGTACTCCGGTACATATCCCGCCAAATGATCTGCCATAGGAAATCTCCTTTCTGTTCTTTCTCCCTGCGCAAACTTGTTTTTCGTTCAACCTCATCTGGTCATACCAGATTTCGTTATTTGTTTAACATTATAAATTTATATGTCGAATTTGTCAAGAAATTACGCTATTCTAGTCGATTTTTTCAGATTGGCATCTGGTCGAACCACTACCTGCGAGCACACGACAAACCCATGAAAAGTTGCGAACATTAAAGTTTAGTACCTAATCCGTATTTTTACAAAAAAGGTATCAAAAATTAGGAGTTACTTTATACTAACTAAAAGGTTTTACGAAATAGAAATGAAATTCTTCGTTCTTTTTTGTTTTCTAAGGGTCTATTTTCATACAAGTCTTCCATTATACAAAAGTTTATTCCTTGTTTTCCATATAATGGATAAAACGTTTTGGATATTTTAGTACCTTTTTTGCCAAATACTCTTAAAAGTACTAATGATGTGTTTCATGGGTTTGCCGTGCCTGCAAGCAGTCTGTGTCTTGCCAATTTTCCCCCAATATGGTAAAGTGAAAACAAGACTTACAAAATGGGAAAAGGAGAGATTGCTATGAACGAACACATTCTCGTTGTAGACGACGAAAAGGAGATTGCCGACTTAATCGAACTCTATCTGAAAAGCGACGGCTACAATGTACATAAATTTTACAATGGACAGGACGCTCTTTCCTGTATCGCCTCACAGCCCCTTGATATGGCTGTTCTGGACGTTATGCTGCCGGATATTGACGGCTTTAAAATCCTGCAGACAATTCGCGAAAACCACTTTTTTCCAGTTATCATGCTGACTGCAAAGGTAGAGGATATGGACAAAATCATGGGACTAACTCTAGGCGCTGACGATTACATTACCAAACCTTTTAATCCGCTGGAGGTGGCAGCGCGTGTTAAGACGCAGCTGCGCAGATACAAAAGCTATAATCAGGCTGTCAGCCAACCTGCTGCCAACATGCACGACATTAGAGGGCTTGTTATCAGCAAAGATACTCACACCTGTACCCTTTACGGCAAGGAGGTCAGTCTGACGCCGCTGGAGTTCTCCATTTTATGGTATCTCTGCGAGCAGAAGGGCAAAGTGGTCTCCTCCGAGGAGCTTTTTGAAAAGGTCTGGGGAGAAAAATATCTGGACAACAGCAATAACACTGTGATGGCACACATCGGACGCTTGCGGGAAAAACTAAAGGAACCTGCAAAGCATCCGAAATTCATCAAGACAGTGTGGGGAGTGGGGTACAAAATTGAAAACTAATTCACTGAGCCGCAAACTGGCATGGACCTTGTTTGCAAAAATGATTGCTGCCGCAATCCTTCTGCTTTTCAGCGGAATCGGCATTTACATTCTGTCCACCTTTGCCTTTGCTATGTTTACATGGCAGGGAGATGAGCCTCTTTACAGACTGGCTATGAACCTGCAGCAGCATCTGCTTCTCGTTGCGTTTGCCTACTATGGCATTGGGCTTGTCGTGATATTCTTCCACTACTGGTTTAAGCCTTTCCGATTTTTTCAGGAACTGGTCGATGCAGCTGAGACGGTCAACCGGCAGGACGATAGTCTGGTGGAGCTTTCACCCCAGCTTTCCGAACTTGAAGGTCAGCTGAACCAACTGAAACTCTCTTCCATGAACAATCAGCGAGCCGCCAGAGAGGCCGAGCAGAGAAAGAACGATCTGGTCACCTATCTGGCTCACGATTTGAAGACACCCATTACATCTGTCATCGGCTACCTAACCCTGCTTCGAGATGAGCCGCAGATTTCCGAGGAAATGAGAGAGCGCTACATGGATATCGCACTGAATAAAGCGGAACGACTGGACGACTTAATTAACGAATTTTTTGATATTACCAGATTTAATCTGTCTCATATCTCTTTAGAAAAAAGACAGATTAACCTGTCTCTCATGCTGAATCAGTTGATTTATGAGTTTCAGCCTATGCTGGATGCCAAACATCTGACAACGCAGCTGCAGTCAGAAGACAGTATCATGCTTCGCTGCGACCCTGACAAGCTGCAGCGGGTTTTCGATAATCTGCTAAGAAACGCAGTCAACTACAGCTTTGAGAACAGCCCAATCCGCATTACTGCAAAGGTAGAAAAACTACCATCTCCCCATGTGCTTCTCACCTTTGAGAATTATGGCGACACGATTTCCGAAGAAAAGCTGACGCGACTTTTCGAGCAGTTCTACCGGCTGGATACCTCTCGTTCAACAAGAAGCGGCGGCGCCGGTCTGGGTCTTGCTATCGCAAAAGAAATCGTAGAGCTTCACGGCGGCACCATCACCGCGTTCAGCGAAAACGATATCATTCGCTTTGAGGTAGCCCTACCCCTGTGAGAAATTTGTAAGAAAATCGTTTAAAAATGGTTAGTCACTCATTAGAAGGTCTATAAGATTCAAAACCACAATCCTGTTATGATTGAATCGTAACAAAGGATTGTGGTTTTTTCATGAGTTTTTATGAGGAGGTTACCATGGCAAGAAAACGACTGACAGAAGCTTTTCCGTGGCTGCTGCCCTTGCGTCAGTATCAGCGAAAGCTGTTTTTTTACACGGGAATGCGTCTATCAAGAAATATCTATACAAGAACGCAGCAGAAAAAGCAGCTGCCCTATGAAATTTTTAAAAGCCGTGCAATGATGATCAACACGCACAGCGGCTACGACATTCAGTACCAATACAATAAGGTGCACAACCTGAAGTTAGCTGCAGCCAAGGTAGACGGTATTGTCATTAAGCCAGGAGAATGCTTTTCCCTCTGCTACGCTATCAAAGATGCCGACAAAGACGAGCCTTATCTGGAGGGTCTCAGCCTGTCCAACGGAAAAACCACCGGTGAGTACGGCGGCGGTCTTTGTCAGCTGAGCAACCTGCTCTATTGGGTCTTTCTTCACACGCCTCTGACCGTAACGGAGCGGCACGGCCACGGCACCGAGTCCATTCCACCGGCTGATCCAAATGAACTTGCCGGAATCGACGCTACCATCGCCGAAGGCTGGCTGGACTTAAAGGTAAAAAATGATACCTGCCATGCTTTTCAAATCTCCGTTACCTTTGAAGGTGACGACATCATAGGCGCAGTGCGAAGCGAAAGTGAAAAGTGCTACGACTACAAGGTCTACAACACTTCCTGCGACTATATCCGAAAAGGCGGTGTTCTCTATCAGGAAGCGGATGTAGCGAGAAAAAAACGCAGCTGCTTTACGGGGTGCGAGTCAGAGGAAATTCTTTACCATAATCACTGCGTCATCGGCTATCCGCTGCCGCAGCACATCGAAATCAAGGAAGGGGTTTAATATATGAAAAAGAATATTGCAGTTTTATTCGGAGGCTGTTCTCCGGAGTATCCAGTATCGCTGAAATCCGCTTATGCTGTTTTGAATCACATCAATACCGATCAGTATAAGATCATCGCCGTGGGAATCACAAAGGACGGCAAATGGCTTCGCTATCTTGGGGAATACGAAGCCATTTTGAACGATACCTGGTATGAACACGAAAGCCAGTGCCGAAGCGCTTTTATTTCACCGGACCGGAAAGTCCACGGTCTTTGCGAAGTGGACAAAGATGGCATTTCTACGATTTATCTTGACGCAGTGTTTCCTGTACTTCATGGTCGTAACGGAGAAGACGGCAGCGTGCAGGGTCTAGCGCAGCTCGCCGGGATCCCTGTAGTTGGCTGCGATATCATGTCCTCTGCGCTCTGCATGGATAAACACCGCGCCCATCTGCTTGCTGAGGCTGCCGGCGTAAACGCGCCAAAAGCCGCCTATTTCTACAAAAAACCTTCTGCAGCAGAACTTGCCGCAGCAGTTTCGACTCTAACCTATCCGCTCTTCGTAAAACCACTGCGTGCCGGTTCTTCCTTCGGTATCACCAAGGTCGAATCGCCGTCCGCTCTGGCTGACGCTGCGGAACTGGCATTTTCCTATGATAGTGAAATCATCATCGAAGAAAATATCGACGGCTTTGAAGTAGGCTGTGCGGTGCTGGGCGATTCACGCCTGACCTTAGGTCGGGTCGATGAAATTGAACTTTCCGGCGGATTCTTTGATTACACCGAAAAATACACCCAGGAAACTTCCACCATCTATATGCCTGCCCGCATTGATTCTGCTACAGAACTGCGAATTCAGGAGGCTGCCGCTGCCGTCTACAGAGCTTTAGGCTGCAGAGGCTTTGCCAGAGTGGATATGTTCCTCACACCGGAGGGTGAAATTGTATTCAATGAAGTTAATACCATTCCCGGCTTCACCGCAATGAGTCGCTATCCAAATATGCTAAAAGGCGTGGGGCTTTCCTATACCGATATCGTGCAGCAGTTGATTTCACTGGCGCTGCAGGTGTAAAAGCAGGAGGTGTTTATCATGACAGAAAGAATGCAGGCCTTTGGCGGCAACCTGATTTTAGTCAATCACGACCACCCGCTGCAGCAAAGCGCGCAGCCCTGCTGCGTTCCAATTCTGGAAAATTATCCTGCCGTTACCATGGAGCGCCGCGCTGCTGCCTGCCTTTTACAGCTGCTTCGGGCAATCGGCGCAGGTGATGAAATCGTCCCGGTCAGCGGCTACAGACCCTATTCTGAGCAAATGCAGATTTACCAAGATTCCCTTGCAGAAAACGGCGCTGCCTTCACCGCAAAGTACGTAGCAAAGCCGGGCTGCAGTGAGCACCAGAACGGTCTTGCCATCGACCTCGCAAAAAAAGCGCCGAAAATTGATTTTATTTGTCCGGATTTTCCTGACATCGGAATCTGCGCTGAATTCCGCAAGACTGCCAGCCGATACGGCTTTATCCAGCGGTACACCGCCGAAAAAGAGCATATCACCGGTATTGCCTGCGAGCCTTGGCATTTCCGCTACGTGGGATATCCTCACTCAGAAATCATGGAGGAAATGAATTTCTGTCTGGAAGAATATATCGATTATCTGCACCGATTCACTTATTGTCATCCTATGCTTCTGCGACGCGGAGACAAAGAAATATCAGTTTTCTTTAGTGAGACAAACGAGGCTAGCCATGAGACCGCCGGCATCATTACCGAAATTTCCGGAAACAATGTGGATGGTTGTATCATGACTGTATGGGAGTAGGCGCCCTTTCGATTGGCGGCTTCGGTGCGATGTGCATATTTTTCATGAGAATGCCACAAATATGCACAATGTCGTGCATATTTTCCAGAAAATCTCTAATTATATGCAGAAAAGGCAGTTATAATCGACTTTTCTCTTCGATTTAACTGCCTTTTTCAGACTAAATCTACATATTTTGCGAAAAAGCTCTAAAAATATGCACATTTTTTCAAGATGTTGTGCATATTTTCAGGGTTTTTTCTAAATTTATGCACTACACACATGAGCTTCCATTCTGCCGCAAAGCTTGTTTTTTCTCTGATTCTATGATAAAGTATTATCTAACACAAGGGAAGTATAATGATTCTGTAGCCCGTTATCCAAAGATGGTAGAGTTTATGAAAGATAATGACCTGAAATAATCGACAATACAAATAAGCAAACCCTGATTGACTGGCTCAACACTGCAGATGTTTCCCATCATGGCTTGATTTGACAAAGGAGACAATAGAGTATGCTAACACAGAACAAAATCAACTTAGGTTTTATCGGTTTTGGGAATATGGCGCAAGCCATCACCGACGGATTTTTATATAAAGGAGCGCTGCGGCCAGACCAGATTTGTGCCTGCGGCGGCAGCTACGAAAAGCTGTGCTGCAACGCTAGAAAAAGAGGCATTTCCCCTTGCCACAGTGCAGAGGAAGTAGCTGAAAAAAGTGATATCATTTTTATTGCAGTAAAGCCAAATATGGTTGAACCAGTCACTGCTCCCATTTGCAAAAAGCTGCAGGGCAAAATTCTGATTTCAGTTGCCGCAGGTATGCTCAGTGATGATTATGAAAAATTTCTGCCGGGTACTCATCATCTGAGTACCATTCCAAATACACCGGTTTCCACCGGCGAAGGCATTTTTATCGCAGAAAATGCCCACACTTTAACCGAAGATGAATTTGCTTTTGTCAAGACACTTTTAGAAACCATCAGTCTGGTAAAATCCGTTGCGCCATCTCAGTTCAGTATTGCAGGTACCATTGCGGGCTGTGGCCCTGCGCTAACCGCCTTGTTTGTTGAGGCTCTTGGGGACGCAGGTGTGCTTCATGGACTGTCCCGCGATCTTGCTTATCAGCTGGCAAGTCAGATGATTGTCGGAACCGGAAAAATGCTGGTTTCCTCCAGCATGCACCCTGGCGTACTGAAAGACGGCGTTTGCTCTCCGGGTGGCACCACCATCGTCGGCGTTACTGCTTTGGAGCGCAGGGGGCTTCGCAGCGCAGTTATTGACGCGGTAGACGCAATCGAAACTTTATAACACTTCAAAAAAAGCAGGCGGTTTCGTTTTACTTTGAAACCGCCTTTTTCTTTGCTTTATAAATTTACAATTTCTCCTGCCTTGATTACCATTGACACTTTATCGAGGACTTCGATATCCTCATCAGGATTTCCATCGAAGACAACCAGATTTGCACGCTTTCCGCACTTAATTGTGCCGACTTTATCGTCAATCATCAAAATCTCAGCGTTATTCTTAGTCGCCTGAATCAAGGTCTCAAGCGGTGTAAAACCTGCCATATTGACTCTGACGCGGAACTCATAAAGACCATTGCCGTGGCTGCCTGTATAAACACCTGCATCAGTCGCCCAGCCGATCTTAATGTTATTCTTCTTATATGCGTTAGCGCCATGCAACAAAGTTTCGAGCAATCTTTCAGCTTTCTCGACGTAGTGCTTTGGCTTTCCTTCCGGAAACTCCAGGAAGTTTACCATCGGTGACAAGGTCGGCATCGGGAAAGAGCGATTAGTCTTCGTGTACATTTCGATACATTCATCGTCCATGATAGAGGAATGTTCTACAGTTCTTACGCCACAGCGAATGCACATCTTGATGGCTTCAGTTCCGTGACAGTGTACTGCAACAGGAAGACCCACATAGTCAGCTGCTGTGCAGGCTGCTGCAAGTTCTTCCTCGTAAATAATCGGCATGCCAGGTTCCCCTCCCGGATTCATTACTGCCCCGGTACCCATAATCTTAATCCAGTCAGCGCCAAGCTGATACTGGCGGCGAACTGCCTTTGTAAATTCCGCAGGAGAATCACATTCGGCATACATGGTGCCGAAAAATTCATTGCCTCTTTCTGTTGGGGAAATTATCACACCGCTGGTCAAAATATCCGGACCTACCACCATGCCTTCGTTTACAGCTCTTGCAAGACCGATTGTAATATTATTTCTATCGCCTACATCGCGCACTGTGGTGTACCCTTTTCTTAAGTTGTCCTGTGCCAGCTGCAAACAGCGCATAACGCGGTAAGAATCCGGTTCTACGTTTTCTTCAAAAGTATTCTTCCCGCAAAGGTCAAGGTGCAGATGTCCTTCAATGAGACCAGGCATCAGAGTCTTTCCTTTCAGGTCAATGACTTTGTCCTCTGCTGCACTGACGCTGCCTGCCGGCTTGATGTCTAAAATTTCAGTGCCGTCAATGACAACGTCTGCACATTTGTCGTCATACCCCTCTGTCAGTTCAGGAATCAGACGCGCATTTTTTAATACTAACATAAGTTCGTACCTCCGATATCTCCTATACTGATTTTATTTTAGCACAAAAACGGAAACAAGTCTATCAGCATTCTATCCTCTTCTCCGTTAAAGCAAAAGCTACCTCACCTTTCGGTTTCAGTAGCTTTCATAATCTCTTTTACTTTTGATTTAAGAACTAGTTTTTCGGTACCGTTCTCTTCGCCAACCAGGCACAGCTGCGGAAAGATCACGCACCACCAGTTCTGACCGTCTCCTCTGCCAAGAGTTACCTTCAGTGCTTCATAATTTCCTGCAGGCAAAGTCAAATCCTCATAGCTTTTTTCTGGAATAAAAGTTACTTTTAAGTTTGCGCGTGCAGGGTAATCAAACCCATTTGCTGCGATAACCTCCTCAGCAATCTCTTCAATGGTATCTAGATTTGCATTCAGATACGCTCTGGCATCATCAAGTGTCTCCTGACCGTCCATAAACTTCAGGATTTCATTTCTTACTTTTAGCTTCAGCGCCTGATCCGCTTTTGAATCGCTATTGGCTACCACGTGAAGGCGAATCATCCCCGGGTGTTCATTGGGCGTATGATTTATGTAGTAAATCCCCACCCCAGTACAGATTAAAAGCAGCGCCAGCAAAAGCAAAATCTCCCGCTGCAGTCGTGTCAACCTTAAATTCAGTATTGATTTCATTCTTTCCATCCTATTTACCTCCGTTCTATCTTCGAGTATGGACAGAAATCTGAAATCTAAACATTTATTTGATAATTAACAGCCTTTTTCCTTCTGTCGGCTCTTCTTCCAGCTGATTTGCGTCTCTGATATGAGCCTGCGTAGTTTTGTAACGTTTTGCTAAATCCCACAGAGTTTCATCTTTTTTTAATGTTACAATGACCATCGGATATTGCTTTTCTGTTGACTTCTCCATAAAACATGGCTGATTGAGAAGTGCCATTTCATCATCGTCATAGAGGGCTGCGCAAAGAGAAACAGTACAATTGATTTCAATCTGCTTTTCATTAATCAGTTCCACCCATGCGCTTTTTACCACCGGTCTGCAGCTGGCTTTTTGCGTAACCTGCGCTTTTTCCATATCCATTGTACCGCGAAAGTCTGCGATAACTTTCGTACTGCGGTAATCTCCGTCCTGATCTTTCCATAGCGCACAGCAGGCGATACTTCCTGTCGCTATAATTCTGCCCCGTTCCAGACTGCAGCTGCACTCCTGCACAGTGCCGGTGCAGTATACTGTCTCCGCAGCTTTTATTCCTTCTGGCAGGCTGATAATCTCCCGGACTTCTGTTTCCGCCATCGCTTCTCCGGCAAGATTAGACACCTGCTCCTTAGCCTTTTGAAACTGGAAATTTTTGTCCAAATGATAGGCATCTACAATGATATCCTTTTGCCGCATTTCATAAAGTTCTACTCGTGTCTGTACATCTCCCTTGATTCTAAACTGTGCCTCATCTTCTCCCTCTTCTCCACGGTCAATGGAAACAGTCAGGTTCTTACCTGAAAAAGAAGTCTTTACCGCAGTCCAGTTCTTTCCTCTTTGCTCTTTATCAATTGCCACAAACTGTGTGAATTCAATTCGCTGATTATGCTGACAAATCACAGAACCGCTGCCCTCTTCTTCGCTTTGCGCGCAGTACAACAGGCTGCAGAAAATAAATCCATTGATAACAACTTTCTCTGTCGTTACCTGGCGGTAGTTTTCCGTAATAGCAAAGTCCTGCTTTAAGATATATTCTGGACGCAGTGAACTATCTTTTCCCTTAAAGGTTTCGTCAATGGTGACTTCATCTTTCTTTGTCAGTTCCAGACAGGTCATGGAAACCTGAGTCCGTTTTGTTTCCAGCGATTCATCCTTCAGCCCGTCAAAAAACTGAAACTCTCTCTGACAAAACAGCTGTCCTGTAAATTCCAGCGTAATTTTTACACGAAACTTTCTCTCGTTGACAATCATGTAATCCAGATTTTTTACCTGACATCCAAACACACCTTCTGCCTGCGCTATCGGGTTCAGGCTCCACTGGTATTTGTACGGTACTTTTGAGGTAATAGAAATGGGTTCTTTTTCCTCTGACTCTGCAGCATATATGGTCTGAATTGTAAGCGTTCCTGTAATGTTCAGAAGATCATCGGTCTTGGGAGATACTTTTTTCTCAGTAGGCATAATGTCACATCCTGCGTCCATCAAAAGTATTTCCCGCATATCCGGTTTCGTATCCGGCACTAAAATGTCCTCTTCAAACTCATAAGTAACCGTTTGCTCCTCCGCCGGATAGGTAATTTTCTGTGTATGATAGATGGCTTCTGCCGGAACGGTTTTCGGCGCTTTTGCCGGCTGCAGGGCGTATTCCGGTATATCCTTTTCGTAAGTCATAGTTCTTCTCCCTTCAAAATGATTCCTGCTAAAACTCTATGCTGACCGGAAGAAAAAAAGAACTGCCCGATTAGAAGAATTGCTCCAGCGAAAAAGAGCCGGATTACTCCGACTCTTCTGGGTCTCTCAAGTATAAAGGCTCTGAGAGCCGTCATTATTTGAATTCCTCTTCGCCCTCGCGAATGACGAATTCTTTCAATTTCTTTACATGAACATCAGCCATGCTTCTTGCGTCTTCCACATTATGGCTTGAAATTGCGTCGATAATGCGCTGGTGTTCTACCGGCATAAATTCATATCTGGAAAAATCATCATAGTAAAGATATCTGAAACGCAGCGCCAATTCCTGCACCGTTCCGCTAATCTGCAGCAGAGTTTTGTTTCCGCTACAGGCTACAATGTATCTATGAAACTGTTCATCATAGCTAATCATCTTTTCGGTTTCACTGTTCTTAACCGCTTCTCTGTATTTCTTAGAAATCTCTGTCAGCTCCTGAATCTGTTCGTCAGTCATCCGCTCTGCCGCCAGCGCCGCAGCTAATCCTTCCAAATCCTCACGAACTTCCAGTGTGTCTACCATATCCCTTAGGGAAATATCCGAGGCATAGGCTCCCTTTCTGGGTTCAATCGTTACCAGCCCTTCCTTTTCCAGTTTCCGGATGGCTTCTCTTACCGGCGTTCTGCTGACACCCATTTCGTCAGCCAGCTCAACCTCCATCATCCGGGTTCCCGGTACAATTTTACCGCGCAAAATCTGCATTTTCAGCTGCTCATAAACGATTTCTCTTAATGGTCTATGGTTCTGTAAATCAAAATTTAACATATCTTTCTCCTACTTCACTTGATTGTCTTTGTCCAGTAAGCCTCATAACCCTCTTGCCGCAAATTCTCACACACCACCTTGGCATCCGCAATGGTTCTGCACATAGCAAACACGGTCGGCCCGCTGCCGCTCATCAGCGCCAATTCAACACGGGAATCTGCCTGCAATATATCCTTTAACTCCTGCACCTTGGGATAAGCCCGCAGTGTGTAGTTTTCCAAAACGTTGATACAGTTGGCATAAATCTGTCCGCAGTCTTTCTGCTTAAGAGCTGTCGTCAGTGCATCGTTATCGGGTCTTTTCTCAATCCTGCAGCCGTCAATGCCGCCATACACTTCCTTTGTTGAAACACCGATAGGTGGTTTTGCAATAACCAGGGCTTTCCGAATTCCTGGCAGCGGTACAATCTCTGTTCCGGTTCCCGTTGCCCTGCCACAGGTTGCCGCCAAAGGACTTCTCCTAACTTTCTTCGGTATATCGAAGTTCATTGCCGCCTGCCCCATGACACAAAATGGCACATCCGAGCCCAGCATTGCTCCAAGTTCACAAAGCCTTTCCAAAGAAAGCCCCAGCTTCCAGAGCTGGTTCAGACCATGTAAAACAGCAGCTCCATTTCCGCTGCCTCCTGCAAGCCCTGCAGCTACCGGAATTCGCTTAAAAATATGGACTTCCACTCTCCCGCCAGGCACCCGCCTGCCATAGGCCTCCATCATCACCTGTACCGCTTTATATGCCAGATTTCTTTCGTCGGTGGGGATATAGTAGCGGTTAGTCGAAACACGAATGTCAAACTCTCCACGCCGCTTTTTCTTCATCGGCGCATACTTAACTACTACATCGTCGTGAAAAGAAAGCTGGTGCATAATCATGTCCACCTGATGCATACCGCTTTCCAAAACACCAGTAATATCAATGGACAGATTGATTTTTGCAAAAGAACGTATCTTTATTTCTCTCATATCTATTTCCAATGCGCAAAATGAGCGGAATTCCGCTCATTTCGTATTCGCAGTTATTTCTTTTTCTTCTTTTTGCTGTTGGCAGCTCTTCTCTTTGCAAGTCTCTCTTCTTCTGCAAGTCTTTCCTCTGCCAAAGCTTTCCTTCCGGTAACATAGCTACTGCCGCCTGCGGAAATCGGTCTAGGCCCTTTTACCTTATAGTTGCCGCTCTCTTCTTCGTAGTAGTCATCTTCGTCTTCGTCACTTGCGGCTCTCTTCGCTTTCTTTGCTGCCTTAGCTTCTCTCTTTGCTACCTCTTTCTCGTGAGCAGCGATAACTTCCTGTACGGATTTACCGGTCTTCTTTGCTTCTTTGTATGGGTTAAACGGTTCTTCTCTTCCGACCTCTTCTTCCTGTTTTGCCATCTGTCTCTTCGCCTGTCTGGACGTAAAGAAGAACATGCCCCCGAACATGATAACCATCATTATCATGTAAACTTTCGTGTTCTGACCCTGATTCAGTGTGGTGAAAGACACCGTCTGATCTGTTCCGAGCGCATTTCCATCGTTATCTGTTACATCTCCTGAAATATGCAAAGTGTATTTGGTATTGTCCTTCAGTCTCTGTCCGTTATCGTTCAGTTTTACTGTATCTGCCAGTACCATAACTTCTTTGGAATCTTTTGGGTTATAAAAGATTCTGATTGGAATCTGTTTTCCCTCATCATCTGTAATGCTGAAAGCTTTTGCGTTAGCCTTTGCAGAGGCTTCATTACCCATCTCGTTATTAAAGTGCAGCTTCACACTCATATTCTCAATACTGGTGTTCTTCTGCCCGTCTTCCGGATACATGTCCACAATCTCCAGCTTCTGGGACTGTGCTCCGAAGCATACGGAAGCAGTCATCATTATCGTCAATGCTGCAAGGCATACAATTGCGCCTATTCTTTTCATGTTTGTTCCTCCGATTTGTTCTTTTTCTTTCTATGTCTAAGCTGGCTGAAAAACTGTCGCAAAAGCTGTGCGCACTGGTCTTCCATAATGCCTGTTTCTACATGAATTCTGTGATTCAGCCGCGTTTCTGCCGGTACATTGAAAACCGAACCGCAAGCTCCCGCCTTTGGATCCATGGTACCGATGTACAGATTCTCTATACGCGCCCAAATCATGGCGCCCGCACACATAGTACAAGGCTCAGCTGTAACGTAAAGGCTGCAGCCAAGAAGCCTCCAGCCGCCCAGCGCCTCTGCTGCCCGGCGAATTGCAATCATCTCCGCATGGGCTGTAGGATCCTTGCTGGTTTCCGTTAAATTGTGACCTCTTGCAATAACCTGCTCATCTTTTACAATGACCGCCCCGATGGGCACTTCCCCCAGCTCAAAGGCTTTCTGCGCCTCCTTTAGAGCCTCTCTCATAAACTTATTCATATACCTTTCAATGTTACCACAATTCCATACAGTATTCAACAGTTTTTTGTATTGATTTGCGTGCATGTATGAATGTATATTAAAAAGCGCCTCTGCCAAACAGGTTATATCGGCAAAAAGCGCATTCCTTTTTCAAAATCACAGCGGCAAAACCTCGCCGCTCTTTTTATCAATACCTCCAATCCAGTATCCGAAGATTTCCTCCTGCAGCTTTCCTGTCAGTTCTGATAAGTCGCTAAAGTACTTTTCGCCGCCGCGAATAGGCTGCCACAACAGAAAACATCCCTGCTCTCTGCAAGGCTGCTCTTTTTGCAAAAATCTGCCCGGCACGCCGACAAACCAGCGGTCTTCATATTTTCCAATTGTATAGTGTCCATAGCGCTCAATGCAGTCGCTGCAGGCAGCAAGCGACTGAGGCAGCTGGTCAATTTGACTGATTCTGCACCACCTTGCGCCTGTTTCATCTCTCTGTCTATCGAAGATTTCCACAGCATCCGCTTCACAAAAACAAGAAAAAATACTTTCCCAGCCTTGTTCGCCCTCATCACAATCCTCGCTAGGCGCTTCTGTGCTAACATCTGCTGCCGGCTGATAAAATGGCATAGTTCCGCTGAAAACCGTCTCTGTAGAGCCGTCCTCTTTAGATAGGGTTACAAGAAGGCAATGGGTGTAGCACTCAATGGAGGGCCCCGTAAACTTCTTAAAAAGGCTTCCCTCTCCCGCAGAATTTACATGAAACACCCCAAAGTCTTTATGGATCAGCTCGCCCTCATCTACACCGATTAGCAGCAAATGATATTCCTTATTGTACTCCCGCATGAGCACATCTGACGGAAGCAGGTTAGAAACCGCAAAATAAACAGACCGCTTGTTTTTGTAAGTTTCTACGATGCAGTTCGCAGCATCCATCCCTCTTTTCCATAATCTAAAACCCCTATGTGCCCGTCTTACTTCTATGATAAATTTTCTGTAATCTGACATAGCATTACTCCCCTGCTTCTACTTTCTTACCACTAAATATATGCGGAAGGTTTCTCTTCATACCTAACCCAACGCAAAATATACGAAAACGGAAAAGGGCCGCATAAATATGCAAGCCCAGTTCAAGTTTCCTATTTTCTTTTTACACTATTTCCACATGAAATATCCAATACTGATTAGAAGCAGCGACCAAGGAACTGGCAGAAATACTTTCTCTGTCTCCAACTACGGTTTCACTTCATCTGAAACAGCTGAAAGAAGGTGGTTTTGTCACAACACAAAAGGTTAGGAAATACGTTTACTACCAACTGCGAAAAGACAAATTCTATGGGATAGAGCAACGGCTTTTACGATATCTTAATTACTGAGTTTCCACGGCAATCAAAAAAACAAAGAACCTTGTCCGTAGGGACAAGGCATGGTATAATCAAATAGTCAAGAGGACGAACTAAGAAAGCGGTTGACCTTCCGTTGCTGCTACATATACGGTGAAAAATCCGAATTGTACAAATGGGAGGTGATACTATTTCATCCTATGAAATTCTAGTAATCATCTTAATGGTAATTACATTGATAGAAATGATTCGGGGAAATAAAAAATAACCGCCGATAGTTTCGCAGACTCAAGCGGTTATCTTTTAACCCCGGTCAACCGTTTTCAACGGTTTCCTCTTGACATCAATATACCACGAAACAAGAGATTATGCAATAGTCAAATTTACGCTCCCACGGTGAGCACAAAAAAATAAGATAAAATTTTCACGGGGAAAAGGATATTATGTCAACAGGTTCAGGACTTATTATAGATATTATCGCACTGGGAATTATCGTACTCTCAACAGCGCTTGGCGCCCGCAGGGGTTTTGCACTGACTGTAGTCAGTTTTATGCAGTGGTTTGTATGCGTGATTCTCGGATTTATTCTGTGCGGCACAGCGAAAAGCTTTCTCATGGAATACACAGAGCTGGATGATATCATTCACAATGGTATTCTTTCCCATATCCAAACTACGGTCAATGAAAGCAGCGCTTACCTGGCGCTGCCGGATTTATTCCATGACTGGATTGATGACGGCACTGCGATTCTTGCAGAGGATACCGCTGCATCTATCACTTCATCGCTGATGACAGTCATCGGCTTCCTCTCTGTGGTATTCCTCATCAAGCTGATCTGCTTTGGACTGGTACGGCTTTTGTCCCGCAGATACAACGAAGGAATCACTGGATTTCTTGATGGATTTCTCGGCTTTCTCTTCGGTATCGCAAGAGGACTGATTCTGCTGCTTCTAGGCTTTGCAGTACTAGTGCCGGTGCTGAGTCTGATAGTCCCCGACCTTTCAGAGACCATCACAAAGGCCATGGAAAATTCCTATGCAGCGAGCATACTCTACGACGATAATATGCTGCTGATTTTAGTGCGAGATTTTTTCTCTTAGCCCATTGACAGTATTCTGATTCTATGCTAATATATTGAAGATTTGAGCAAAAATAAGGATTAATATTGAGAAAAGGAGCAAATACATGACGACTTTGTTAAAAAATGGTATGGTTTTGACACCTCTCGGGTTTGAGAAAAAAGACGTTTTTGTTTCCAATGGAAAAGTTTTTGTCAGCTCCACAGATACTTTCGATACAGACCACGCAAGCAGTATCATTGACTGCACAGACCGTATTATCATTCCGGGTTTCACCGATGTACATGTACATTTACGCGAACCCGGATTTTTTTATAAGGAAACGATTGCAAGCGGTACGGCGGCTGCTGCAAAAGGCGGCTATACCTGTGTCTGCCCAATGCCGAACCTAAAACCGGTTCCTTCCGATATGGAGTCTCTGCAGCCGCAGCTTTCTATTATCGAAAAAGACGCAAAAGTGAAAACCATTCCTTACGGAACCATTACCCAGAATCAGGACGGGCGCAGCGCTCTTTCAGATATGGAAGCCATGGCGCCTTATGTCTGCGCTTTTTCCGATGACGGTAAAGGCGTACAGACCGGTGATTTGATGGAAGAAGCCATGGAAAAAGCCAAAGAGCTGGGCAAGCTGATCGTCGCTCACTGCGAAGACGAAACGCTTCTTTACGGCGGCTACATTCATGATGGCGAGTATGCAAAGGCACACAATCACAAGGGGATCTGCTCCGAAAGCGAATGGGGTCAGGTGGAACGCGACGTGCGGCTGGCAGAAAAGACCGGCGCATCTTATCACGTCTGCCATATTTCCACAAAGGAAACCGTTGACATCATCAGAGCCGCAAAAGCACGGGGCGTCGATGTGACCTGTGAAACAGGTCCCCACTATCTGGTCCTTTGCGACGCAGACTTACAGGAGGATGGACGCTTCAAGATGAATCCCCCTCTGCGCGCTGCGGCCGATCGTGATGCTCTGATTGAAGGGCTTTGTGACGGCACCATCGACATGATTGCCACCGACCATGCACCCCACAGCGAAGAAGAAAAATCCAAGGGACTGGCAGGCAGCGCCTTCGGTATCGTAGGTCTTGAAACCAGCTTTCCGATTTTATATACACATCTGGTAAAGAAAGGCATCATTTCCCTGGAAAAACTCATCGAGGTGATGAGCATAAATCCAAGAAGACGCTTCGGTTTTGAAGGCGGAGTAATCGAAGACGGCGCACCTGCCGACCTTACCGTAATAGATTTAAACAGACACTTTTCCATCGATCCGAGCGACTTCGTCAGCATGGGCAAAGCCACTCCGTTTACGGACTGGGAGGTCTATGGAAAAGTAGTGATGACCCTGGTGGAAGGAGAAATCGTATATGATGAGACAAACGCTTAAAGTAAGCAGTATCAGCCAAATTCAAAACGACATTTATGCTATGACCTTAACCGGTGACTGCAGTAAAATCACTATGCCGGGGCAATTTCTCAATATCAAGCTGGACGGCTTTTATCTTCGGAGACCAATTTCTATCTGCTGCTGGGATAAGACTTCTGTCACCATCATTTTCAAGGTGGTCGGTCAGGGAACCAAATCTTTGGCCCAGTCTGCAGCAGGTGACGAATTTGACGTGCTGCTGCCTCTTGGCAACGGATTTGACACTTCCTACTGCAAACAACAGCCCCTTCTGGTGGGCGGTGGTATCGGCGTGCCGCCTCTTTACGGACTTGCCGCAAGCCTGGTAAAACAAGGTGTTACCCCAAAGGTTGTGATTGGTTTCAACACAGAGAGCGATATCATCCTTACAGAAAAGTTCCGCAAACTGGGAATCGAGCCTATCATCACCACAGCAGACGGCTCTTTCGGCATCAAAGGCTTTGTCACAGATGCCATGAAAAATCTGGAATTTGATTATGTATATACCTGCGGTCCTGAGCCGATGTTAAAGGCGGTTTACGACCTTGCGCCAGACGGACAGTTCAGCTTTGAAGCGAGAATGGCTTGCGGATTCGGCGCCTGCATGGGCTGTACCTGCGAGACAAAATACGGCTACAAGCGCATTTGCAAAGACGGACCGATTTTATATAAGGAGGAAATCAAATGGTAGACTTAAAAGTAACCTTAAGCGGTATCACCCTTGATAATCCTGTCATTCCTGCCAGCGGTACCTTCGGCTACGGCAAGGAGTTTTCGGAGCTTTACGACCTCGATATCCTCGGCTCTATTTCTTTTAAAGGTACCACCAAAGACGCCCGCCTCGGCAATCCGCTGCCCCGCATTGCGGAGTGTCCTTCCGGTCTGATCAACTCAGTTGGTCTGCAAAATCCAGGACTTGATGCGGTGTGCGAAAAGGAGCTGCCGGAGCTTGCCAAACTCTATCACAAACCCCTAATCGCCAACATCAGCGGATTTTCTCTGGACGAATATGTAGCATGTGCTAAAGCCATGGACAAACAGCCGCAGGTTGGCATCATCGAAGTCAACGTCAGCTGCCCTAATGTCCACAACGGCGGCATGGCATACGGAGTTTTGCCTGAAAGCGCTGCGGAAGTAACCCGAGCCGTGAAAGCTGTCACAACCAAACCGGTCTACATTAAATTGAGTCCAAATGTAACCGACATCGTATCCATTGCAAAGGCCTGCGAAGACGCAGGAGCAGACGGCATCAGCCTGATCAACACGCTGCTTGGCATGCGTATCGATATCAATAGAAGAAAACCTGTTATCGCCAACAAAATGGGCGGTTTTTCCGGTCCGGCAATCTTTCCGGTTGCAGTTCGCATGGTCTATCAGGTTGCAAATGCAGTCAATATTCCGGTCATCGGCATGGGCGGCGTAAGCTCTGCCCGTGATGTTATCGAAATGATGATGGCTGGAGCAACAGCAGTGCAAGTCGGCGCGGCAAACCTTGTCAATCCGTTTGCCTGCAAAGAAATCATCGAAGAGCTGCCTTCTGTCTGCGAAGAACTGGGCATTGAAAAGCTGGCAGATATTATAGGCTGTGTCAAATAAGACGAATATAGAATTTTAACTTATATCGCAAATAACTTGAATTTAAGTATAACAAAAACGCGAAAAGTTAACCGAAATCAAGATTTTCTCAATAAAATGTATAAAATTCAGCTGAAACGGGACTAAAACAGACGAAAATTTATACATAAAATCAACTTTTTTCAGATTTCGGTTAAGATAGGAGGAATATTATGGGTAAAGATGTAATCATCGCTTGCGACTTTCCGTCAAAGGAAGATACGCTGTCATTTTTAGACAAGTTCACAGGCAGAAAGCCTTATGTAAAGATCGGCATGGAACTTTTCTACAGCGAAGGACCTGCCATCGTAAAGGAAATCAAGGATAGAGGGCATCAGATTTTTCTGGATCTGAAGCTGCACGACATTCCAAATACTGTGGAGAAAGCTATGGCAGCTTTATCCAAGCTGGATGTAGACATGTGTAACCTGCACGCTGCCGGCACTAAAGACATGATGGAAGCTGCGCTCCGTGGCTTAACCAGAGAAGACGGCAGTCGCCCATTGCTCATCGCAGTGACGCAGCTGACTTCCACCAGCCAGGAAAGAATGCAAAAGGAGCTGCTCATCGATGCGCCCCTTGACGAAGTGGTAACCAAATATGCACAAAACGCAAAAGAAGCTGGTCTTGACGGCGTTGTCTGCTCTCCTTTGGAATCCGGCAAAATTCATCAGGCTTGCAGGGAATCTTTTCTCACCGTAACCCCGGGCGTGCGCTTTGCCGATGGTGATAAAGGCGATCAGGTCAGAGTCACCACACCGGAAAAGGCAAAGGAACTGGGAAGCGACTATATCGTCGTAGGAAGACCCATTACCAAGGCAGATGATCCAGTAGCGGCTTACGAACGCGTATGCAGAGAATTTATAGGCTAATACATTTTTTATATATAGATTGGAGGAACTTTTTATGAAAACAGATATCGCAAAAGGGCTTCTGTCCATCGAGGCAGTTTTCCTAAGACCAGAAGAACCTTTCACCTGGGCAAGCGGCATTAAGAGTCCGATTTACTGTGACAACAGACTGACCCTGACCGCACCAGAGGTAAGAATTAAGGTAGAAGAAGGACTGGTTGCCACCATCAAAGAGCACTTTTCCGAGTGCGAAGTTGTCATGGGCACCAGCACCGCAGGCATTGCCCACGCTGCAATCGTCGGTCACCTGATGAACATTCCTATGGGCTATGTCAGAGGTTCCGCCAAGGACCACGGAAGAACTAACCAGATTGAAGGAAAACTCCTTCCGGGTCAGAAAGTTGTTGTCGTGGAAGATCTGGTCTCCACAGGCGGCTCTGCAGTAGATACTGTAGAAGTCCTTCGTGCTGCGGGCGCTGATGTTCTGGGTATTGCCAGCATTTTCACCTACGGCATGAAAAAGGGTCTAGACAGATTTGCGGAGCACAACGTAAAAAACGTAAGCTTATGTGACCTTGACGCTTTGGTAGAAGTCGCTGCTGACACAGGCTATATCAAGGCTTCTGATAAAGAGAGAATCTTAAAGTTTAGAGACAATCCTTCTGATGAAGGTTGGATGAAGGGAGACAAATAAATGAACAAAATTAAAAATCTTATCAACATTACCGACTTCACCATCGAAGAAATCGATGAGCTAATTCGTGTGGCTGATGACATTGTGGAAAACCATGCTGCATACGAAGACATCTGCGCACACAAGAAACTGGCGACCTTGTTCTTTGAACCGAGCACCAGAACCAGACTCAGCTTTGAAGCTGCAATGCTTGAACTGGGCGGCAGCGTGCTAGGATTCTCTGAAGCAAGCTCCAGCTCCGCAGCAAAAGGCGAAAGCGTAAGCGACACTATCAGAACTGTCGGCTGCTATGCAGACATCATCGCAATGCGCCATCCAAAAGAAGGTGCGCCGATTGTAGCTGCACAGAGAACTACCGTACCTATCATCAACGGCGGCGACGGTGGTCACTTCCATCCGACCCAGACCCTGACCGACCTTTTGACCATCAAGAGAAAAAAAGGCAGACTGGGCAACATGACGGTAGGTCTTTGCGGCGACTTAAAATTCGGAAGAACCGTACACTCCCTCATCGAAGCAATGCTGAGATACGAAAACGTCAGCTTCGTTCTCATCTCCCCGCAGGAACTGCAGGTACCTGACTACGTGAAGGAATCCATGGACAAAGCCGGCGCAAAATGGAAAGAAGTTGAAAGACTGGAAGACGCTATGGAAGAGCTAGACATTCTGTACATGACCCGTGTACAGAGAGAACGTTTCTTCAACGAAGAAGACTATATCAGATTGAAGGACAGCTACATTCTGGATTTAGAAAAACTGCAGGCTGCAAAAGAAGATTTGACCATCATGCACCCACTGCCAAGAGTAAACGAAATCTCTGTTGAGGTTGACGATGATCCGAGAGCGGCTTACTTCTTCCAGGCACTGTGCGGAAAACATATTAGAATGGCTCTGATTCTTTACTTACTGGGAATTAAGAGAGAAGCATAATTAAAGCAATAAAGAAAGAGAGGAATTACTTATGAATATAGATGGCGTAAGCACCGGTATCGTACTGGATCATATCAAAGCAGGAAAGAGCATGCAGATTTACGAGCTGCTCAGACTGGACAAAATTAACAACTGTGTTGCAATCATTCAGAATGCAGACAGCTCCAAATACGGCAAAAAGGACATCATCAAAATCGACCAGCTGATCGATCTGGATTTTGATGTTCTGGGTTACGTTGACGACAACATCACCGTCAACATCGTAAAAGACGGTAAACTGTTCGAGAAGAAACATCTGGAACTGCCGGAAACTCTGACCGATGTAATCAAGTGTAAAAACCCTAGATGTATCACTTCCATTGAGCAGGAAATCGTACATAAATTTAAACTGGTCGACAAAGAAAAGCAGGTTTACAGATGCGTATACTGCGATGCAGAAAGTAAATAACCAAAAATTATAGATTGAGTAGGAGAAAATTTCTCTAATTGAGAAATTTCCGGCCTTTCACACCACCGTGCGTACCATTCGGTACACGTCGGTTCAACCAACTTAACGTGTAACACACCTTGCGGTGTAATAGTCCAGCATAGAGATTAGCCCATATTCGGCTAATCTCTTGTTGCTTATTGCCTTTTGTATCTAGCTGTTATGGCACCCTCAGGTTTTGGTATCTCCACCCTGCGGACTGGCGGCGGTTTATATTTTCTTGTCCGTCGGACCAAGGGTTTGCCTACAGCTTCCTTCAGATTCCATCTCACGATGGACACCCTTGCTGTTCAGCTATACACTTCCTCGTTGCCTAGGCGTGTTCGGGTCTTTCACCCGTTAGAGCGCGCCCATGGCGCGCAAACCAAAACAGCAGCCAAAAGAATTTCCCTGGCTGCTGTTTTTTCACCTAGCACATCCTATTTTAAATCAAATGCAAAATGCTGCATAAAGCGGCACCGTCTTTTTTCCATCCTCAAAGCCAAAATTCTTCGCAGAAAGCTTGATTGCATAAGCCGGCTTATAAGTCTCCATGTAGACCTTTAAACTTTTCGCTTTCGTATTATCAGCAGACTTGACCTCAACAGGAATCAGCTTGCCATCACGCTGAATGACAAAGTCAATTTCTGCGCCTCTTTCGGACATCCAATAATACGTATTATATCCATTTATTGCAAGCTGTACATTGACATAATTTTCGGTCATGCCGCCTTTAAAGTCATTAATTTCTGATGTCATGTAGAGAATATCATCCGCGGTTAAATCTTTTTTCGCACAAAGCAGTCCCAAGTCCGACACATATATTTTGAACGAGTCAATGTCGCGATAATTCTCAAGGGGCTTTTTAATCTGCTCTACCTTGTAAATCCGTGACACGATACCTGACAGACAAAGCCACTCAATAGCATTTTCAAACTCTGAAGCGCGCCCGCCTTTTTTTACGAGCTTATACTGAAAACGAGTATTTTTCTTTGAAAGCTGCACAGTAATATTGTCATAGGCAAGCCTCGTTTTTTTTATTTCATTTAGATTGTTATATTTGCTCATGTCATTCAGATAACTTGCAAGAATTGTATCCTGTATATGACGAACAAGGACATAGTCCCTTGTGTTTGCAAACTGCATCACACATTCTGGCATACCACCTACAACCAGATACTGGCGATAGAGTTTCATCGCCGTATCATGAAATGCTGACGGCAGTGGCGTATCAGAAGCAAAGGACTTCTTAATTTGCTCTACAAGTGAATCCTCGCCCATAGCAAGCATAAATTCCTCCATATCCATCGGATACAAGGTTTTCATATCCACCTTGCCAACAGGAAAAGAAAAGCTGGCTCTATTGACCGCTACGCCCAGCAGACTACCTGCCACAATGATATGATAATCTGGTGCATCCTCGCAAAAGTACTTCAGTGAAGTCAACGCCCTTTCGCAAAGCTGCACCTCATCAAAAACAATCAGCGTTTTCTCTCTGATAATCGTCTGACTTGCAATATGAGATAATATCGGTATAAGATAATCAGGACTGATATTCTCTTCAAAAGTCTTATTCAACGCAGGATTCGTTTCAAAGTTAAAATACACCACATTCTCATAGTAAGTACGACCAAACTCTAAAATCGAATAGGTCTTACCAACCTGCCTTGCCCCCTGTAAAATAAGAGGTTTGCGGTGTTGGCTTTCCTTCCACTCCTCCAAAAATTTCGTAATCTTTCTATCCATAGAATAACCCTCCCTTAGAGTGTTACCTATAGCATATCAGATATTCATGTTCATTTCAACAATTTTTATCGAATGATTCGCGTTAAATTACACGAATATTTCATTGATCCCAACTCTATTTGATACGAACCTTCCATATTTTCTAAACCGTCCGCCGTGCAAACAGGATAAAAGCACTTACCAAACTTGCAACACTTATGGCAATGGTTATCAAAATCACAGGCACAAAATCCGCCGGCTCTGCTGCGGAAGCAAGTAACGTCTGGGCATTGAACAAAAAGCCCGGCAGATATTCTTTAATTGTGGGGAGAAATCCTAGCAAATATACCGCAGCAAAACTGCAAACTACAGCGGCAAGGGCGGCTCCGCCGGTTTTGAAAATTGCCGACATAAGTAAAACCAATGTAATCAGCCATAATCCCAGCAAATAGTAGCACCCACCAGCAGCAAAAACGTACGCTGCACTATCGTCATTCCAGAAAAAGCGGTTATAACCCCATGTAATGGCAAAACTCATCCAATAGCCTGCGGTCCAAAGGATTCCCGTAACCAGCCCCTTTGCCGCAAGGATTTTCCAGCGCGCCAAACCTTTTGCCAGCATCATAGTTAGTGTTCCCTTTTCGTATTCGCTGGTCAATATACCAGAAAAAAGTAAGAGAAACACAATCATAGCCAGAGGGATATTTTTGCAAAACTGATTCCACGAAGTCAGTCCATTAACAGTAGTCGCCACTATATGAAAACCGCTGTCTGCCAAATCTCCCGCTAATGTCTCCATCAGCCACGGTGTCATTTTAGCGATTGCAGGATTCATGACGCCAAAGAGGACAAAGAGAATCATCAAAAACATCAGCTTTCCCGTCCGCGCTGCCCACAAAAATTCTTTCCATGTAAATGCTCGCAGTTCCATCATTTTCCCATCACCTCCATAAATAAATCTTCCAGCGCTGGCTCCTTCTGTTCTACTCGCTGAACTGCAAGACCGCTGTGCGATAAATCCTCTAAAATAGCGGGCATATCGTCCACTCCTTTATCATCAAAATGCAGTCTGCAGCTTCCTGTCCTTCTGACCTGCGGATATCGCTCCGCAAATAACGCAGCGTCTGCCGCAGTGTCAAATTCGACTTCTATCCCATTACTGCCACGCAGCTTTCTCATCTGCTCCATAGTTCCCCAGGCAGCAAGCTTTCCACCGTGAAGAAACGCAAATTCATCACAGATTCGCTCTACATCAGACAGGATGTGCGTCGAGAACAGAACCGTCGTCTGAGATTTCACCTCCGATAAAATGTCCAGAATTTCACGTCTGCCCGCCGGATCAAGGGCTGAAGTAGGCTCATCACAAATCAAAAGCTTCGGCTGTGTAAGCAGTGCCTGTGCAATACCAAGTCGTTGTTTCATTCCCCTAGAAAAGCCATGAATACGTTTATTCTTTCCCGCCAGCCCTACCATCACCAGCAGGTCTTTAACTCTATGTTCACATTCCGCCTTCGGTATTTTGGATATTTTTCCGCATAAGTTCAGATATTCCATTGGTGTTAAAAAATCATAAAACTCTGGTACATCAGGCAGATACCCTATGTTTCGATTGGTCCGGCTGCTGCCAAACAGGACTTTTTCCCCCTGCACACGAATTTCCCCACTATCAGGCTGCATCAGACCTAAAATAAGCTTCATGGTAGTGGTCTTCCCTGCACCATTCTCTCCAATAAATCCGAAAATACTATTCTCTGGAACAGAAAAATTCAAATCATTCAACACACTGTTTGCGCCAAAGCGCTTTGAAACATTGCGAAGCTCCAGTACATTCATCAGTTATCCTCCTTCCCCAGTAAAAAATATAGCACCGGGCCAATAAACTGCATACCAGCAATGGCTACAATGATCCAAATCGTCCGGTTTCCCCTTTTATACCTGTCATGGGTCAATATATGCCACATGGTAAACGCCAGCAGCGCAATCTCCGCAATTGCCAGTGGAATGAGAAACGGCATTAATTCTCGCAAACTCATCTTTCCTGCCCTCCTATGGTCTCTAATAAACGCTTTATTGCTAAAAAACGCGGTTCTTTCTGTATAGGCGCAAACGCCGGATGCTGAAAAATCTGCGCAGCACTTTCCAAAATCACTTTCTTACTGCGCGGCGCTCCTCCGCCCTGCACCAGCGTCTCAAACCAATCCCCCATTTTATCAAAATAGCTGTCGCCGCAAAGCCGAAATCCGTTTTCTTCACAGCTTCCGATACATTTTACGTAGCGTTCCAAACGGTTCAAAGCCTCTTCATGCATGGAATAACACATATAAACAACGGCTGCCTGCATATGATATATGGCCTCGTTGGGATGCGTCATCTCCTTATTCCAGTCTTCCAAAAGGCTATCCACGCGCCTGATGGTTTCCATGCAAAAATTCCGGTCATCCTTCCTTAACGACATGCGCCAAACTGCATCAGACATCAATATGATTAGATGTATATACATGCTTACCTGCGCAAAGCTATCCGCCTGCTCATTTTCTCCTAGCATCTGATATGCCTGAATCAAAAGCCCGTCGCTCTGTACCGCTAAACGATATGGACTCAATGTTTCTTCCAAACACTCTACAACGTCCGCAGCTTTTCCCAACTGTAACAGTGCTGTAGCACGCATCATCTGCGCATCACCGCAAAGACCTACATCCCCACTCTGAGAACTGATATGATCAAAGAGGGCTATCGCATCTTCCAAAATCGTTTCCTGCTGCTTCCTGCTCTCCGCCAGCATAAAATGATTGATCCACAGCGAACCTATATAGAACAAAAAACGATAACAGCTGTAGTATTGCTTCACTAGCTTCCTGCTCCGACTCATGGTCTGTTCAAACCGTTCCCGTATCGCAAATTCCTCCGACAATTCCTCATAAATCCCCTGTATCTGTTCTTTACTCAACTGCGGCTCATATCCCACCAGTTGATCGATTGTTACATCAAAGAAAGCAGCAAGTTTAGGCAGCATCAATATATCCGGCAGCGACTGTTTCGTCTCCCACTTAGATATAGACGCCTTAGTTACGCCAAGAAAATCCGCCAGCTGTTCCTGGGTCATTCCCCGTTCCCTGCGCAAACAAGTGATGTTCTCTGAAAAACTCAAAATATTCATCCTTACACCTCCTACAGTTATTATATCCAGCCCGCTCACTCTGCTCAATAGAGATGCACGATATTTCGCGAAGATAAATCAACCGGCAGGAAACTTTTTCTCTGGAAAAGATACCATAACAGACAAAAAACAGGGCTGACCATCATCGGTTCACCCTGTTTTCTCTGTTCTATTAAATTTGATCTTATCTAATTGCTGTTTCCAGCGCAATTTCCATCATCGTAGTAAATGCGGTCTGCCTTTCGTCTGAGCTGCAGGATTCCCCTGTAACCATGTGATCGGATACGGTGCAGATGCACAGCGCATTTTTTCCGGCTTTTGCAGCCTGCATGTACAGCGCTGCCGCTTCCATCTCTACGCCCAACACGCCCATGCTTCTCCACTTGTCGTAATCTCTGGTGCTGTCATAGAATACATCTGATGAAAAAATCGTGCCAATATGCGGTTTAACGCCTAAATCAGCAGCCGCTTGCTCAGCCTTTTTCAAAAGATCATAGGAGCACACAGCAGGAAGCACCGCATTGATTTCATACTGAGCAGCCCAGTTGGAGTTGGTCATGCAAGCCATACCCATGATGATATCTTTGACTTTAACTTCCTCGCGAAGTCCGCCGGCAGTGCCGACTCTGATGATATTCTTTACATCATAAAAGTTGAACAGCTCATAAGAATAAATCCCGATAGCAGGCATTCCCATACCGGAAGCCATGACGGATACTTTCCTGCCCTTATATGTACCAGTGTATCCTTGTACACCTCTTACATTGTTGACAAGTTCAGCGCCTTCCAGAAAATTCTCCGCAATAAACTTAGAGCGCAGCGGATCGCCCGGCATAAGTACGGTTTCTGCAAAATCGCCCAGCTTCGCTGAAATATGTGGGGTAGGTATATTAGACATATCAATCATCTCCTTTTCATTTCTATTTCGTTTATTTTATTATATCAATATAGTCCCCCTTATACCAGCGCAATTTGCAAAATAATTTCCCCCTTCATCCGATTCTCTTTTTATTATGAATAAAAGCTTGGAAAAGGCAAGTTGGATTTTTACTTTTTCAGACTTTCATTTCTAAAGTTTCTCATCGGAAATTTTTTATTTATTTTATCTGCCTTTATGCTAAAATAGAGTAAGCAACATAACCGGAGGTTTTAATATGAAGAAAAAAATCTGCATTTTATATACAGGCGGCACCATCGGCATGGTTCCCACAGACAAAGGCTATGCGCCAAAGAGGGGTTATTTTCACGATGCAATATCGTCTATCGACGATTTAAAAGGAGAGGGCATGCCGGAGTGGGACATGATCGAATTTGAACCGCTGCTGGACTCTTCTAATATCGCAGTAGAGCAGTGGAATCAGATTGGCAGGGCAATTCGTGACAACTACGACGCCTATGATGGATTTGTCGTGCTTCACGGCACCGACACTATGGCATACACCGCTTCAGCCCTGTCCTTTATGCTGGAAGGGTTGAACAAACCTGTAGTTGTCACCGGCTCACAGATTCCACTCTGTCAGCTCAGAAGTGACGCTAGAGACAATCTGATTACCTCCGTTTTCATCGCCGGACAAGGTATCGTACGTGAGGTCAGTCTTTATTTCGGCGGCAGACTTCTGCGCGGAAATCGCTCAACCAAAGCCTCCGCTGACGGGCTCATCGCTTTCGATTCTCCCAACTATCACCCGCTGGCGGAAGCCGGAATCGACATCAAATACAATACGGCGGAACTCTTTGAACCGAATCCAGACGCTGCTTTTTCACTCACTGAGTTTACGCAGACCTCCATCGGTGTATTAAAAGTATTTCCAGGCATTCAGTTCAGTCTCTTTGAATCCATTATGACGGAGAGTCTGAAAGGCATCGTGCTGGAAACCTTCGGCGCAGGCAATATTCCAAGCTACGATAATGCGCTGCTGCCGATTATCAAAAAAGCTTTTGAACACGGCACCATCATCACCGTCTGCTCCCAGTGCCAGCAGGGCACCGTCAAGCTGGGCGCCTATGAAACCAGTTCTGCACTGACAAGAGCCGGCGCCGTCAGCGGCTACAACATGACTACAGAAGCTGCTGTTGCCAAGCTATATTACCTGTTCAGTCTCAATCTTCCAAAAGAAGAAATCAAGGCAAAGATGGAAGAAGATTTGCGTGGGGAATTAACGAAATAACAACCCCACCCTTCCTCGAAGCACAGCTTCGGGTGGGTCCCAGGAGCCTGCTTGTCAGCAGACAATAACTATAGATGCAAGACGAAGAAAAGGTATACTTACTTCGTCTTTTTTCGTCTATTTTTCAATACAAGTAGGATCCATCAGAAAATCATAGATATTTACAGTCAGAATACCGAATTCATCATAATGGGCAGGTACGACGTCCCCAGTAATGACAATTTTCTTGAAAGAATCATCAATCCTGCGGAATGGTCTGATCTCTTGATTTCGTTTTTCTTCATCAGGCAGAGAATATGCCGACTGAATATAGTACCGAGCGGAGCCAAGATTGCAGACAAAATCCACCTCCAGCTGCTTTCGAACTACCTTTCCGTCCTTGTTCTTTTCTGCAATCGGAATCACTCCCACATCTACGCTGTAACCTCGCATGCGAAGTTCATTATAAATCACATTTTCCATGGAATGCGTTTGTTCAAACTGCCGGAAGTTGATTCTCGCATTACGCAGTCCCAAATCTGAAAAATAGTATTTCTTTGGCGTTTCGATATATGATTTGCCTTTAATGTCATACCGCTGCGCGGATTCAATTAGAAAAGAATCCTCAAAACACGCAAGATATTTTTTAATCGTCGCGGAAGTGATTCGGGATTTTTTTACAGTTTTGAAAGTATTCCTAAGCTTCTCCGGATTGGTCAGAGAACCGATAGCGGAGGAAAGAATATTCAGCAGATCCTCCAGTTCCCCGTGATTACGAATACGGTTGCGTTTATAAATATCCTGCATATAGATTTCGTTAAACAAATTCTGCAAGACTGCCGCTTTATCTCCAGCTCCGTCCCGAAGAACCACCAATGGAATACCGCCATAAAGCATATATTCAGACAGTCCCTGATACTTGTCTCCCTGATAAACAGTCATAAACTCCGCAAAGCTCAAAGGATACATATGGATTTCATCACCTCTGCCTGCAAACTCAGTGACAATATCTTTAGAGAGAAATTTTGCATTGCTTCCGGTTACAAACACATCTATATTTTCTTTTCTTAGATAGCTGTTCAGTACAGCCTCAAAGCAATCCATCAGCTGCACTTCATCCAGAAGCAGATAATACATTTCATCGTCTACAATCTGCGTTCTAATATATGCCATGAATTTTTCAGGATTCACGCCTCTTTTTTCTTTTTCAATTTGAATTAGGCTTTCGCCAATCAGGAACAAATCATCTGCAGAGTCAAAGGCAAAACGGATAATATGACTCTTGTCCACACCGCTCTCCAAAAGATGATGATAAAAGATAGTATTCAGCAAATAAGACTTTCCGCATCTGCGAATACCTGTGATGACTTTAATCAGTCCATTATTTTTTCTTTTTATCAATTTATCCAGATAAAAATCTCTTCGGATTTCCATAGCAAATCCTCCTTTAGAATAGATTTTTGCAACTTTTAACACTTTTCTATTCTATTGTAGCAATTAAACCTACGGAAATCAATATATTAACCGCATTTAGAATAGATTTTTGCAATCTTTAACACTTTTCTATTCTATTATGCCCATCATTTCCTGTCATTATTTCTCAAAAAATACAATTTTCAGTCCCTGCTCTTCAGCGGTTGCTTTCATATATCGCACAAAAGCTCTGGAAGCTTGGTCCATATATTCACCCTGCCTGGTTTCTATAATCAAACTGCGGCGGCTTGCTACCGCACTCAGTGCTTTCACACAAGCATTCATAATATTTACATCTTTCAGTGTGCTGCTGTCACGACCAGCCAGTTCACTCTTCCAAAACTCCTGCTGGATGCTGCCAAGGCAGAATACATCACGCTCGTTCAAAGCTTTATAGAGCAAATCTCCGTGCAGTTCTTTAAGATCTTTCAAAAGTGCAGACAGCCAAAAGTATGGAATACCCTCCATGCAGGTAATACAAACTCTCTCCTCTGTAGAAACCGCTGCAGAATCTTTTACTTTCCGCTCTCTTCGAACAAATGCCTCATACTGAGCACCATCCTGTATCTGCCTGTATTTCTCAGTCAATACTTCTCCGGGTGCAATATTAATACTGAATGCCAGCGTATTACTAAAGGTTCTGTAAAAATTGACTGCTTCCGCTCTTTTTCCAATTTTACAGTAAGCGTCCATCACCAGACCAGCAATTTCTTCATTATAAGGGTCAATCTTGAGAATCTCCTGCAACACTTCAATCTCACCCTCATAGTTTTCTTCCTGCGCAAGCAGTTCAGCCATCGACTCCATGACCTGTACTTTCAGCTTTTCAAACTCAATTCTGCGATATAGAATCAGATTGTTGAGTTCCTCACACCCCTTGAAGAAAGCACCCTCATAGAGTTCCCCGGAAAACAGACTGCGAAAGTGCAAAAGCTCCGCCATAGTGTACTCTTTCTTCCGGTCAAAGCAAGCTGCTTCTATAAAATCGCATCCATACTCATAGGTAGCATTGATTTTGCAGGTATTGTTATCCGACAGCAAAAACAAATTTCCATCTGCATCTTCTTTGATGATTTTCTTGATTTCCCACAAGTTATAGCGAAGATTATATCTGGCTGCCTCCTCCTTGCTGTCCGGCCACAAATAAGCGATGATTTTTTCCCTGGAAAGACCTTTTACCTTACTTTCCATGAGCAGAAAAATTAGTGCGCATGCCTTGCTTCCCAGCTGCGTCGTAATATCCTTTCCACGATATAAAATTTTTAAATTTCCCAAAAAGAACAATTCCAACATTTCTTTACTCCCCGATGTGCCGCAGTTAAAAACGTTCGTAAATAATATCCCCCGACTTCATCGTCATCGTCACTTTGATATCTTTCAGTCTCTCTTTTTCTGCCTCAAAGATATCGCAGTCCAGCACGATGATATCCGCCAGTTTTCCTTTTTTCAATGTTCCTTTATTCTCTTCCTCAAAAATAGCGTAGGCTCCTTCGCAGGTAAACATCCTGAGGGCATCGTACACGTCAATACGATGCTCTTCCACCGGATGATTCACAGCCGCGCTAATACCCAGCAAAGGATTTGCTTCCGTAACGTCACTATCTGAACCACCGCAAATCCTGACTCCTTTTTCCATGATTTCACGAAATGCGTTTGTCAGTCTGTATCTGCTTCCCAGTCTTCTCTCATAAATCCCGCCCTTTCCGCCGCAATCCAGCTCGTAAGACGGCTGCATGGAGAAGATGAGATTCAGCCTTTTCGCCCGCTCAACCTGCTCCTCCGTTGCCAGTTCCACATGTTCAAGACGATGACGCAGTGCAGTTGTCCCCACCTGATACATCGCCTGCACATGCGCAGTAAGCGCCGCTTCGATGGCTCTGTCACCGATGGTATAAAGCGCCAGCTGAATTTCATTTTCGTAGCATTCCAGCACAAAATCGTTGAGCTGTTGCTGGCTTAGACACAGCGTTCCCATAGTACCTGGGCAGTCCTCATATTCAAAAGAAAGTGCTGCCGTTCTGTTTTCAATGGTCCCATCGATATAAAGGCTCCCGCCGATTCGTTTCAGCCCCTTCTTTTTTACCTTCTCGATATCCATGGTTTGATAAAACAGCACCATATCAATGGGAAAATCCTTCCCATGGTGGTAAATAAACTCGGCATCCTTATCACTGTAACAAGTCCCGCCCTCCATGGCATTAATCGTAGTAATTCCTTTTTCCAGCAGTGTCGGCATCAGCTGATTGACTGTATCAAATCTAAATTCATCGGAAAAACTGTCCAAAATATTAGTTCTAAGCAGCGAATTGGCATTTCTTCTAAAAACACCGGTAGGCATTGACCTTTCATCCAGTTCAATGCCTACAGTTGTAAATGGAATTTTAAAGTAAAGAAGCGCATAGGTGTTTAAAATGCTTACCTGGTATTCTTTAGAATTAATCCAGACAGGAACGTCATCACAGCATTGATCCAGCATATTGCGAGTCAGCTGTTTATCTTCCCTAAGGCCATCAAGCGACAATCCATAGCCTCGAATCATCTCGCCGGGATGGGCAATCGCTGCTTCTTTTATCCGGGCACTAATTTCTGCAAGACTTTTCACATCGCTCAAATTCAAACTCACTGCATTAAAGGCAGTTTGAATGACGTGGAAATGACTGTCGATGAAGCCCGGCAAAACGGTGTGTCCTTCTGCGTCTACAATGACAGTATCTTCCGACAAATAGCTTTCAAAATCTTCTCCATATCCTAAATCTAGAATACGCTGATTCCTAACAGCAACCCAGTCGAAGCACTGACCTGCCTCCTCCATAGTCACACATTTTCCGTTTTTAATGATAACGTCCGCTAGCATAATATCCTCCATGCTGATTTGATTTTTCTTATTTCAAATCCCCATAGACGAGGTTGCCTGCAACAAAAGTATGGGTTACCTTTGTCGTCAGAATTTCCTCTTCCGGGATTTCAAAAATATCTTTATCAAGTACCGCAAGGTCAGCAAAATATCCTTCCTGTAAAAGTCCCAGAACATCTTCCTGTCCAGTTGCATAATGCGGGTTTCTTGTATATAATGCTACAGCATCAAAACGGCTCAGTTTCTGCTCTGGGTGGTATCCGCCCTTAGGCGCCCCGTCCAGTCCGCAGCGTGAAACCGCAGCATAAATACCCGGCATCGGGCTGTAGCTTTCTACTGGGCAATCCGAACTTCCTGTCAGACGCAGCCCTGCCTGCTGTAGTGTATTCCATGCATAAGCGCCATCCATTCTGTCAGGACCCAATCTATCCTCAATCCAGTTCCAGTCAGTAGCAAGGAAAATCGGCTGAATGTCCAGCACCACCGGCAGTGCCTTCATCCGTGTAAGAAGTTCTTCGTTGATTATCTGCACATGAATAATTCTGAAAGGCAAACGTTTTGCCAGTTCTTCTTCGGTTGCACCGCATTCCTTTTCCTTTGCCATGGCAGTTTCTATTGCCGTCAAAGTTGCATCAAGCGCTACATCACCAATTGCGTGAATGGCAGGCTGCAAACCTTTGTGATATGCTGTAAAAATCTTTTCGTTCAGGTCTTCCTGACTGCAGGTCATAAACCCGCTGTTTCCCGGATCATCTGCATAAGGCTCTTTCAATGCTGCAGAGCGAGAACCCAGTGATCCATCGGTAAACAGCTTGTATCCTCCCTGCTGAACTAAACGATACGGATTGTTGTATTCTTCTTCAGTCACAGGCTCTTTGTCAAACAACTCATCCAGATAAACTGTAATTCTGACGCCAAGCCCTTCTTTTTCAGCTAATTCTTTGTAGTAGTCTATGTCCTCTGCATAGTTCCAAATCTGTGCAGCATAGGTATGTATATTGGTAATTCCTTTTGCATGCATATCCTGCAGTACAGTCTGATATACCTCATCCTTTACACTTTTATCAGACAGCGGATCTGGAATGATAAAGTCAAAGATCTTTGTAGCCTGTTCACGGAAAACGCCATTTGGCATCCCGCTTCCATCCTTTTCCACAATACCGCCTGTTGGCTGCGGATAGTTCTCATCCACCCCTGCAAGTTCCAGCGCCTTGCTGTTGACAACTGCAGCATGCAGACAAACCCTGCGGATTAAAATCGGATGTTTGGTGCTGATCTTATCGAGATCCTCTCTGGTCGGCATTCTATTTTCTGCCAGCTTATTCTGGTCAAAAGCTACGCCCTTAATCCAGGTTCCTTCCGGCGTTTTTTCTGCTTTCTCTCTCATGAGGCTGCATAGTTCATCCATGGTTTTCGCATGTTCCAGATTTACAAAGGTCTGATTCTGACAATAAGCATACATATGCATATGCGCATCAGATAGTCCTGGAATCACGGTTGCACCTTTCAGGTCATATTTTATGCGGCTGTCGTATGCTTTTGCATCTTCGCTGCTTCCTGCAAATACGATCTTGCCGTCTTGTATTCCAATTGCTTCTACTGTATCTCCGGCAGCCTCCATGGTGTAAATTCTGCCGTTATATAACAGTGTATCTAAGTTTTCCATACGCAAAGCGATTCCTCCCTTTAGTTTACCATAGTTTTTTCAAGAAAACGATATAAAATCTCTGCAGTTTGCACTACAGTATCCATCTGTACATATTCATCAGCGCTGTGGTAATTTTCTCCATCTGGTCCAAAGATTAGCGCCGGTGCGCCCAGTCTGGTTCCCAGATAGTTAAAATCTCCAATGCTCTGAAAATAGGATATATTTGCCTCCTTTCCCGTCACATCGCGTACTGCCTGTGCAAAATCACGGGTATACAGGTTATTTTCTTCTGTCACATATGGCATGAATCCTTTTGAGCCCTCTGATGGCGCTTCCCGAAAACAAATTTCGTATCTGCACTTAACCGTTGCTCTATCAAGGGCTTTCTTAATTTCTGCTTCGATGGTTTGCGGAGATTCTCCTCTGACAATATGCCAAAACAGTTTCACTACAGCTTTATCAGGCACACTGCAGGCACCACCGTCGCAATCTATTGCAACAACACAAGCTGCCCCTTTCCCAAGCTTATCATCTTCCACATAGTTAATGTTTTCCAGTTCTGCAACAAACTTTGAAGCATCTAAAGCCGCACTAATTCCTTTCTGCGGATCTGCCGCATGGGCAGACTTTCCGTAAAACTCGACTGTAAGACCGTAGCCGCCTCGCGCACCCAGGCACATGGTTGGGAAAGCGTTTCCTGTAAATCCTGCACTAGGTTCTGTAATAATGGAATAGTCAATATCCGCAAGCAGTCCGTCTTCTATCATAGCATTTGTCCCCATGCCATAAGGACCTTCTTCCACAGATACTAAGGATAGCAGCAATCTTCCTTTAAATGCTTTATAGGTTTTCAAAAATTTTTGCACTGCCGCTATTGCGGCGGCGCATCCGGACTTCATGTCCAGTGCGCCTACGCCATAAAAGCGGTCTTCAATCATCTCACCGCAGGGGTTTTTACTCCATCCGTCGCAGAGCTTAACGGTATCCAGATGTCCATTGATATGAATGGTCGGACCTTCCTTTCCGCAGCTTGCTTCAATGAGTAAATTCTTCCCATGAAATCCGGTGATTTTTTCTTCGTAATAAGCATGCACCTTAACAGGTATATTTTGTTCTTCGAATATCTGGCAGACATATTCCATGACATCCTCTTCTTCAAAGTAAGGACTGTCAATTGCAACCAGATTTTCCAGAAGCTTGATTACTTCATTACACATTTTTCTTACGCATTAGCCTCGTTTTCTTTTGCAACTGCTGCAGCTTCTTCAGGTGTCTTTTCCCACAAGAACATTTTGAAGCAGGTGCAAAGGATTGCAATAATCGGTGTCAGGTAGCACAGGAATGTGTATGGTGCATAATCCCATGCAGATACGCCCAGTGCGCCTAAGTAAAATACACCGCAAAGTCCCCAAGGTACTAACTGAGAAGTTACTGTACCAGAGTCTTCACAAGTTCTGGATGCCAGTCTTCTCTGCAGGTTCAGCTTGTCGTATGCAGGCAGGTACATTCTTCCTGGAATGATGATTGCTACATACTGAGAACCGGATAAGAAGTTAACGACAACGGAAGTAATATTGTGAGTGATAACCAGACCTCTCGGTGTACGGGTCAGTCTTTCCATCTTGTCCAGGATTGCTTCCATTACCAGACATTTTTCTAAGATACCGCCATAGGACAGACCCAAGTAACCAAGGGACAGCGTCCACATCATGGACTGAATACCACCGCGGTTTACCAAAGAGTCTACGATATCAGAACCAGTTTCCATGGAGAAGCCATTATTCATGTATACCATCAAGTCATACAGGTTATAACCCTGTGTAATTACTGCAATCAACATTGCAAACAGCGATCCTACAACCATAATTGCCAGTGCACTGACCTGCTTAGCAGCAAGTACAACGATCAGAACCAGCGGCAGCAGACTGATGATGACATGCAGTGCATCAATATCGAAGTTTGCCTCAATTGCGCCTAAAATTTCATTTACACTCTCCATATCCATGTTGGATGCAGAGTATTTGCTTCCGATAATAGCATATAATACTAAGCTGATTACGTATGCAGGAACAGTAGTGTAAACCATTGCTCTAACATGGTCAAACAGGTTTGCTTCACAAACACCTGCAGCCAGGTTGGTGGAGTCGGACATCGGAGACAGTTTGTCACCAAGTACTGCACCGGAAATTACTGCACCGGCAGTAATAGGAGCTGGAATACCAAGACCTACGCTGATACCCATGAACGCAACACCAAAGGTAGCCGCTGTAGTCCAGCTGGAACCGATACAGATTGCGGATACGGAACATACCACACAAGCGGTTACCAGGAAAACAGACGGGCTGATAATTTTAAGTCCATAATAAATGAGGGACGGAATGGTTCCACAAGCAATCAGCATTGGAATCAACAGACCGATGAACATCAGAATGAGCATCGGTACGGTAGCGATTTTGCAGCCGTGAAGAATACCCTCCTCAATCTGTGCCCACTTTGTGCCAGTGGCCATCAACAGGATTACTGCAAAGGCAATGGAAAATACCAGAGTCAGATGAATCTCCGGAGAATATCCCAGTACCAGCTGTGCAATAATCACCACAAACAAAAATGCAATAATAACGACGGAAATACCGAACGACGGTTTTTTTAATGTTTTTTCGTTCATTTTCCTTTTGGGTTGTTATACTTTACAACCGCTCTCCTTTCTTTCTTTTTTTGCATTATATACGGGCTCAGTTTTACTTTGTGTTTTATATTTTGTTTTATACCATGTTTATCGGCGGAGAAAACAAACATTTTTCTTAATTCGTCTTCCTGACTGTTTGTGCTATCATACCTTGCTCCTTTTTGAATTAAATTTAGTTTCTTCTGCACAATTTATCGCATATTTGACTTAAATGGTGCATATACAAAAAGACCGCCAAAATAAAAAGCCCTGCGGAGTGCAGGGTAAATTGACTATTGCAAAATCTTTTTAATCGTGGTATATTGGAGTCAAGAAGGAAGCCTTGGCGAACCTTCTGATAAGCTTTAAAATGTATTCAAAACCGTCTCAGGTGGCAGCCCGAGGCGGTTTTACTTTCGGTGGTTATCCCATCTGACAATCCCAATAATCATCAATACGATGACTAGGATTTCATAGTCAGACATTCAGGCTCCTTTCCGAAGATTCGCCGCCATAAGACTTCCATATTTTCTTGACTATACGTATTATACCACGCCTTGTTTCTGCGGACAAGGTTCCTTATTTTTCATCAACTTCCGGCAGTCATATTTGACTTGTATGCGCGTCAGTATCGCATAAAACGCCCCATCAAAACCCACCTTTGCTACCGGGTTAAATTCCATAGAAACAGAAAATGCAGGCTATAACAACCTGCATTTTTCAATCTTCTGGAGCTCCCGGCCGGGATCGAACCGGCGACCTGCGCGTTACGAATGCGCTGCTCTGCCAACTGAGCCACGGAAGCAAATCCAGCGGGCGGCGGCTTTTATCATACGCCGCCCGGCATCTATCATATTTATTTAATGACCTCGTAATTACAACCCGGAAAACTCAGGTCAAACCTGCAGATACCCTTATAGTCACAATAAGTACAAGGGGACTGTTTCTCCGTTTTCTTCGGGTGGATGGCGATTCTGCCATCAGAAAGCTGTCTGCACAGCTTCTCAATCTGTACATCTACATCTGCCTGTAGCTGCTCAAATTGTTCATCACTGAGAAGAAACCCCTCAGAAGTTGCGGAAACCTCACCAGCAGTGTTTCTTCGCAGAGGCAGAATATCCGAAAATCCGCTGAACTCGCCAGCGATATCTTCGATAACCGCACCACTATCTATCATTATACCACTTAATCGGAAAAATTTCCTCATTTCTTTTGAAATTTTTTCAAAAAATTTTTCCCGCTCTGTTCCAGTCAAATCCACTCGCTGGTCTGCAATGTGAAAATAGAATACTCCGGCAGGCTTTCTCTGTTTTTCCTGCGCCGCTTTGAGATACAGCATAAGCTGCAGCCGGTATCCGGCTCTGGCTTCTTTTTCATTGAAGGTTTCTTTACCGGTCTTGTAATCTACAATTTTAACCCGATCGCCTTCTAAAATATCCAATCTGTCAATTTTGCCTTCGATATAAACCGTACTGCTCCCTAGATCCACTTCAATAGGCGCTATACTGCGTTCTCTTCCAAAAGGCACCTCGTAAAGACTTTTCTCGATCTTTCCTGCCCGCACCTGCTCCACAAGAGCCCAGCAGACATGAAAGCATGTATCCTCAATACGCCTGGTCTTGTAGCGTTCTTCATTGCCGAAGTCAAAAATTCCTTCCCGGTAATTTGCAGCTTCCAGCTTTGCAATATCGCTGACAAAACTGCGGCATTCATCCTCCGAAATACTATCCCATCGATCTTCTGCCGTCAGCTTCCGTGAAACCTCCATTAAACATCGATGGTAGATATCCCCGATTTCTCTGCTCGACGCCTCATAAATCCGCCGTTCCTGCGGTCTCAGCCCATATGCGATAAAATGAGAAAAGGGGCAACGACTGAACTTCTCCAGCCTGGACGGGCTCAGGGTCATCGGCAAATTCATTTCCTTTTTATACAGCAGCGCCGCCAGTTCTGGCGAAATATCCTTCTGCGCATTGGTAAAGGACAGCCCCTCGGAAACCCGCTGCAGGCTTTCCGGTTCATGACACTGGTACCAATGTATTACAGCCTTCCACCTGCTGTCGATCTTTTCCCCCCGCCTTACAGAAAGCAGCGCTTCCGTCAAATGACGCAAGGTATTGATCCTGCCGCCTACTACTGCATCAATATCCCCGCTGCTAACTACATCTGTCTGCACGGTGAGATTTGGAAACAGCCTGCGCAGTGTATCGATGATTTCAGACGGGCGACTTTCCTTGCCGTCTCCGTCGCTGGCAGAATAGCTAATCCACAGGTAATCCGACGCCTTTGACAGGTTCCTGTAAATCGCCAGCTGTTCTTCCATGACACGAATTTTTTCTACTTTACAGATTTCTTTTCCTTCCTCTGCGAAAAATTCCAGTTCTTCCATACTGAAAAGCCCCTCAGAAGAAGCATTTGCAGGAAGCAGACCTTCGTTAGCGCCGATGATAACCACCGCTTTCACCTGACCGCTTCTGGTTCTCTGCATGGTTCCCATGAGAATATCGTCCGCAGTCGGCGGCAGCACGCCAATTTCAAGCTGAGACAGTCCGGCAATCAAGAGCTCTACGAAATCCTTCCGTCTAAACTGCTCTTCCCCGGCAAGCTCTGCAATCTGATCCAAAAGTCCAACCATCTGCCCCCAAATCTGTGCAGTCTCCTCCGCCAGATCAAAAAGACCCTGCTCCTCCTGTACGCGAAGCAACTCCGCAATCCGCACGCCTAGCCCGCAGTCCTCTATCAAAAAATCATAGTATCGGCAGACAAAATCGCCCATAGATACCGTCTCATCGCAAATCATTTTAAGCCCGGCAAACAGCTCCATCGCCTTTTCTCTTATGGCGTTAAGTTCCTCAAGACCGTCATCTCCGTACTCCATCTGCCCCTTAACAAAAGGCGCCAGCCACATGTTCCTCTTGATTCTGTACTGAATGGAGTAGTTCTCAAGGCGCTCAATTTCTTCATCAGAAAGACTGGAAAACCCAGTTTTCAGCACTTTGAAAATATCGCTGCTCCGATAGTTATACACTACTGTTTCCAACAGTCCCACCGCAAAAATTGCAATAGGCGAACTCAAGACAGACCGCTTTTTGTCATCAAAAACAGGTAAACCCCATTCTTCAAAAACTCTTCCTATAATAGAGCCACGCACGGTCTGATCATTGCAAATCACTACGATATCCCGATAGCGAAGCCCTTTGTCCCTGATTAAATGCAAAATATAGGACGCTGCTGACTCTGCCTCGCTGTACATGTTGGCAGCCTGCACCAAAACGACCGGCGCGTCTTGCTCCTTCAGTAAAGGAAAATCGCCGGTTCGCTGCCCCACCGCATAAAACTCTTTTTCAATATGGGAGATGGCTGGATTTCTCACCGCATCAAAGCCAGTCCCTTCAGCAATCTGCTGTATCCTGCATTCCATATCATAGGCTTCCGCTTGTTTCCGTAAATTCCTCATGACAATTTCCGGCAGCAGAAACAGTTCTTCATCTCTGCAGCCCTTGTCGCAGGTCAAAAATACGCTGACTTCCTTTGCAGTTGCTATGAGATTTCCCAGCACATCCAAGGCTTTCGGCGCAAAACTGTCAAAGCCGTATACCCAAATCCTGCTCTCGGAAATCCACGCAGATGAACGAATCTTACTCATATACAGGTCGATATAATCCTCAGAGTCAGTATATCTATCCTTAATTTTCTTCTGATATTCACTGAAAATCAGCACAAGATCAGCAAGTTTCGCCCGCAGAACGCTTTCTTCAGAAAGCGCCTGGCTTAGTTCCGTCAAGTCCTGCGGATTCACGTTATACTGCTTCATCTCCGAAATAAAGTTATTCGTCATCTCGATAAATGCCGGTTTTCTGAGACTGCCTTTAAACACTTGCAGCTTGTCCTCGCATTTTCCGGCAATCTGGGTCAGCAGCATATGTCTGCCGTATTTATCGATAAAGGTTTTGCTGCCGCCCCCCTGCTGCGAAAGCAATCTGCTTCCAAGGCGCGACATGCCGATAATCTCCACATCCATCATGCTTTCTGCATGCAAAAACAAGAAAGCCTGCTTCTCTGCTTCCAGCGTGTACTGATCCGGCACGATGACAATCGTCCTGCCTGGATTTTTCTGAATATCCTCGTAGATGAACTTTTCCTTTTCGATACTTTCTCTTCCGTAAAAGATTTGCAGCATAGTGATTCCCCAAATTCTAAAGAATGTCGTACAGATCTTCAGCTTTTGTGATACAGTACTCCGGTCTGTCAGGACCAGTCAAATCAGCTTCCGTAATAGCTTCTGCCCACCCCACCATAACCGCCTTCATGCCGGCATTGTGGGCACATTTAATATCGAACATGCTGTCGCCTACCATCAGCGTTTCCTCTGCCTTTGCACAAAGCCGCTCAAGGGCAATCAGCGCAGGCTCAGGATCCGGCTTATGTTTGTCCGTATCTTCACAAGTTACGATGCAGTCGATCACTTCCATGATACCAAACTTTCTAAGCCCGATCATCGTGGAGTTGCGCAGTCTGGAAGTTACAATGCCTACTTGATAACCTTTTTCCTTAAGGCCCTGCAAAAGCTCTATCATGCCGGGGAAGGGCTCTATCATGTCCTCATAAATATCCTTCTGATGGCTCCTGTACATGTCGATGGCTTCCTCCGGATTCATATCCGGAAAGTTCTTCACCATACTAATGCCCAAAGGCTCTCCGAAGGTCGCCTTAATATCTGCTTCATCGGCTTCTTTTCCATGAACCGTCCGAAAAACATGCTGCCAGGAATCAATAATCAGTCTATTGGTATTTGCAACCGTTCCGTCAAAATCAAATAAAATCGTCTTTATTGCCATGACAGGCTCCTTTTCTAGAATTTCATCGTCAGCGCAATCTTTTTCTTCTCCGGATCTACGCTGAGAATTTTTACTTTCACAGTATCTCCCACGGACACCACGTCCATCGGGTGCTTGATAAACTTGTTAGAAAGCTGAGACACGTGCACCAGTCCGTCCTGCTTGACGCCGATATCCACAAAAGCTCCGAAGTCCACCACGTTGCGGACGGTTCCAGTTAGCTCCATGTCCACCTTCAAATCCTCAAAACTCCTAACATCGTTTCTGAAAATCACCGGTGGCGCGTCCTCACGAGGGTCCCTTGCCGGTTTTTTCATTTCTGCGATGATATCACTTAGAGTCATTTCACCGATACCCAGATCCTCTGCCATTTTCTTTACACTTTCCGAAGGTTTTTTCGCAGGGTACGCCTCCCAAATTTTCTCATCGATATTCTTAGCGCCGCCGCATAAGATTTCCTCCTTGGTAATGCCGATTTTGTTCATCATTTCCTCGGCAGCTTTGTAAGATTCAGGATGTACAGAGGTACTGTCAAGAGGCTCGCTGCCGTCTGCAATTCGCATAAAACCTGCACACTGCTTAAACGCCTTTTCCCCTAGCTTGGAAACTTTCATCAGTTCTTTTCTGTTTTTGAATCTGCCGTTTTCTTCTCTATATGCCACGATGTTCTTGGCGATACCCATGTTGACACCTGCGATATAGGAAAGAAGGGACGGAGACGCGGTGTTCAAATCTACACCGACTCTGTTTACGCAGTCCTCAACCACATTAGTCAGCGCTGTATCAAGCTGCTTCTGGTTGATATCGTGCTGATACTGTCCTACGCCGATGTGCTTTGGATCAATTTTTACCAGCTCTGCCAGTGGATCCTGCAGACGTCTGCCCAACGACATAGCGCCTCTGGTGGTAACATCAAGGTCAGGATACTCTTCTGTTGCCAGCTTGGAAGCCGAATAAACGGAAGCGCCCGCTTCGTTGACGATGGTGTACTGAATATCGTAATCGTGTTTTTTCAGGAAGTTTGCAACTACCTCTTCGGTTTCTCTGGAAGCAGTGCCGTTTCCGATTACGATGATATCCGTACCGAATTTATTGATAATCTTTTCCAAAGTTCTCTCCGTTCCAGCTACATCATTTTTTGGCTCAGTCGGATAGATGGTGGTGTAGGCTTTTAGCTTTCCTGTCTCGTCCAGCACCGCAACTTTACAACCAGTTCTGTAGCCTGGGTCAATGGAAATGATTTTCTTTCCCTTGACAGGCGGCACCATCAAAAGCTTTTCTGTATTCTTTGCAAAGACCTTTACCGCCTCAGTCTCCGCCCGTTCAGTCAAAATATTGCGCATTTCACGCTCAATGGACGGCGCAATGAGACGCTTGTAAGAATCGGCAATAGTCTCTTCCAAAAGACCTGTAAAGATAGATTTTCCGCGAATGACCTGCTTTGCGATAAGGCCTGTAATTTCTTCGCTGTCGATAGCGACTTTTACTTTCAATTTCTTTTCTTTTTCACCGCGATTGACCGCAAGAACTCTGTGGTTCGGCATTTTAGCAATCGCTTCGCTGCTGCCGTAATACATTTCGTAGACAGTCTTCTCCTCTGGATCCGTTGCTTCTGTAGCAATCTGTCCCTTGGCAAAGGTCTTTTCTCTGATTGCCTTGGTCAAATCTGCGTCATCGGCAATCATCTCTGCGATGATGTCCATAGCGCCCTGCACAGCGTCTTCTGCTGTTTCCACTTCTTTATCCGGATTGATAAAATCTGCTGCAAAGTCCAGAGGATTTCCTTCTTTCTTCTGCTGGGCATAAAAAATCATTGCCAGAGGTTCCAGTCCTCTTTCTTTTGCTTTGGAAGCTCTAGTTGCCTTTTTCTGTTTATATGGCTTATACAGGTCTTCTACACGCTGCAAAACCTCCGCTTTTTGGATTTCGGCTTTCAGCTCTTCGGTCAGCTTGCCCTGTTCTTCAATAAGACGGAGCACCTCTTCCTTTCGGCTTTCCAGGTTGCGCAAGTACTGCAGTCTCTCGTCCATATCGCGAAGAGTCACGTCAGTCAGACCGCCGGTCACTTCCTTTCTGTAACGAGCGATAAAGGGAATCGTATTTCCCTCATCGATGAGCGCAACTGTGCTTTCCACCTGCGCTGTTTTGACTTTAAATTCACTTGCTAGTTTTTCAATAATGTTCATATTAATCTTCGTCCCTCTGTTTCAGTTTTTCATTAATAAAGTAGTCGATGTCTCCGTCCATCACTGCGCCTACATTGCCGACTTCTGCACCGGTACGGTGATCTTTTACCATGGTGTATGGCTGGAAAACGTAGGAGCGAATCTGGGAACCCCAGGTAATCAGGGAAAAGTCACCTTTCAGTTCCTTTAAGTTTTCCTTGTGCTCCTGCTCTTTCAGTTCCATCAGCTTGGATGCCAGAATCTTCATCGCCATCTCCTTGTTCTGGTGCTGACTTCTCTCGTTCTGGCAAGTTACTACAATGTGGGTCGGCAGATGTGTGATTCGGATCGCCGAATCGGTCTTGTTGACATGCTGACCCCCTGCCCCACTGCTCCTGTAGGTGTCAATGCGCAGATCCTCTGGGTCAATTTCTACAGACATATCGTCTTCGATTTCCGGCATAACTTCCAGCGCCGCAAAAGAAGTCTGTCTCTTTCCTGCTGAGTTAAACGGAGAAATTCTGACTAGACGGTGCACACCTTTTTCGTTCTTCAAATAACCGTAAGCATTTTCACCCTCTACAATTAAAGTTGCGCTCTTAATGCCCGCCTCGGTATCATCCTGCATGTCGACCAAAGTCACTTTATATCCTTTCTTCTCCGACCACCGGACGTACATTCTGTAAAGCATCTGCGCCCAGTCCATAGCATCTACGCCGCCTGTTCCCGCATGTACGGAAATAATAGCGTTGTTATGGTCGTATTTTCCAGATAACAAAGTGTCCAGTTTCAGTGTCTCCAGCTGCTGCTGCAGATTTCCGAAGGCTTCTACGATGGAGTCAGCTTCTTCCTCGTCTTCCATTTCTTCTGCCAGTTCCATCAGTTCTTCCATATCGTCAAAGCCTTTTTCCAGAGATTCATATTTTTCAAGTCTGGTTTCCAGGCTCTTCTTTTTCTTTAAAATGTTCTGTGCCGTGTCGGGATTGTTCCAGAATTCCGGATCCTCCGTCTGCACGCTGAGTTCTTCTAATTGCTTCCTAAGACCCGCAAGGTCAAAGGGACTCACCTACCTCTTTGAGATTCGCCTTTGCAATCGGCAGGTCAGATTTCATCTGATCGAATTGAATCATTTTCTCACATCCTTTACTGTTAAATTCATATTTTATTATTTTATCATAAAAATTCCGGCTTTACATCTGTTTTACACCGGTTTTCTAAAAAAACTGTGCCAGTGCGCCATGGCTTCGATGACTTTCACTGCGAGTCTGTTATTCACAAAATCTCCTCACCGAAAAATCTTAACTCACTTCCCGGCTTTCTTCAAAAAATGTATAAAAAGAATCTCCCCACACCTCGCAGAACTTACATTTCACGCAAGATGTTATCTGTAAGGCATTGAATTCTACATAAAATGTAAGTTTTCTCGCGGAAATCCCCGAATTATATATGCAGAACACTATACACGGCTGAAACATTCTCTTGGGCTTATACATTTTTTGAAGATTCCATAGTCTTCGGTTAAGATTCGAGACTTCTCTTATACACTTTTATTGAAAAAACCGGATATAAGTTAAGATATCAAGCTGCGAACGCCGCACTTTGCTAAAATTTCTTCTGCACACCGCAATGCTGGCAGGTCCTTTCTTCTGCAGCCTTCGCATGATTCTCAAAATAGGGCTCTGCCCACTTTGCGATATCGATCAACACCGGCAATACAGTCCTGCCCTTTTCTGTCAAACTATATTCCACCCGCGGTGGAATTTCATCGTAGGATCTTCGCAGTACAATTCCCTCTTTAATTAAATCCTTCAAATTTGCCGCCAGAACTGCGTCAGTTATATTGCGCATTTCTTTGCGAATTTCGCTATAACGCACCGGTTCTTTCCCCGCTAGTACACAAATAATACGGGATTTCCATTTTCCACCAAAGACTTCCAGTCCATATTCCAAAGGGCAACGAATATCCTTTTCTAATTTTGCCTGATACATTGCTTATCCTCCTTTTCCGTCAGTTTGCATTATATCAATTTTACTATTTTTTTACAAGTCACTATTCTTTTTAATAGTGACTAATAAATATAATCATATCTTATTTTTTAGTAGCGAATTTGTTATAATATGGTCAAACATACATTATTAGGAGGAATATTTCGATGTTAAGTGAAGCTGTAAAAAATTTACTCAATGAACAGTTGTGGTACATTGCCACCTTTTCCGACGAACCCAACGCTGTACCGGTAGGATTTAAGATGGTATCAGACGATGAAAAGCTGATTGCCGGAGATGTTTTCATGGAAACCACTGCAAAAAATATTCAGGCAACCGGCAAAGCTGCAGTTTCTGTATGCAACCCGGCTACTTCCGAGGGCTATCAAATCAAGGGTTCCGCCGAATACCTGAGCGAAGGTCCGGTAGTAGACATGCTTAAAAAGGTTGCCGCCGAAAAATTTGGCGGTGCGCTGGCCGCAAAAGGTGCAGTTGTTATCACCCCCGAAAAAGTGATTGTAACCACACCGGGACCGGATAACAAAAAAGAACTGTAAGCTTGGACGCGAAAGAAATCCGCACATCTTCAAAAATGAACCGTGCGGATTTTTTAATATGTTCTCTCTTCCGTGAAAACCCGTTCCATCGAGTAGTCCCACTCATCTACAGGCAGTCTTTTTACCTTCTGCACTTCAAAAGCAGCAGCGATGACAACCGCATTTGCACACTGCGGCAGAAATCTATCATAGTAGCCAGCTCCCATACCCATGCGGTTCCCCTTTTCATCAAAGGCAGTACATGGACAAATCACCAGATCAATATCCTCCGGCGACACAACAATGGAATGCTTTCGCACTGGCTCCATAATGCCGTAGGCACCTTTTTCCCATGCACCCTCTTTTTTCTTTGGTTCCAGCGCAATCATCTCCCCCGGACCTGTACATAGCGGATAAACAATCCGCTTACCGGCATGTTCTGCAATCTGCTCCAGCTTTTCAAGGCGCACTTCACCCCGCACGCCCTTATATAACATGATGATTTCAGCCTCTTGAAACTCCGCTGAGGCTGCGATGTGCTCCGATATTTTTGCGGACAACTCCTGCCGCTGTACACCGCCCAGGCAATCTCTTGCAGAAATTGTACTTTTGCGAATTTGCTCTCTATCGTTCAATTTTTCTCTCCTTACATGACAACCAGCACAAGTTGTGCAAATTTACATGTTTACATCTTCCATGCACAACTCCAATCATCGTAAGTTGTGCAAGCGCTAGCAAAACCAAGATCCCTACACAACTCTAATAGCAAAATGCTTATATGTCCTCGATATTCGGCTTCGCCTCCGATTCAGGTTATGTGTCAGCGATAAAACAGCTCAAATTTACACAACCTTTCCCACCAAATCTTAAAGAAAATCAAAAAGTTGTGCAGAGGCATGATAAAAAAGCCAATCTGCACAACTGATAACTCTATGGGGTTTGCATCAAGCCTAAAAACGCTCAATTTTGCACAACTTTACTCCTCTTTCGCCTCCGCCGTCTTTGGCGGCATCAGCTCAGACAATTGGGCAACGTTTCGCTATCGCTTCACTCCTCCGGTCTCCAGTCTACAATCGACTGGCTCCCTTCGCTGTCCGATTTTCCATTCCCACTGAAGTGGGGGAAAATCAGCTAGGATCTCCCGCAGCAGTTCTTATATTTCTTACCGCTGCCACAAGGGCATGGATCATTTCTGCCGACTTTCGGCTGATCGCGTCTGTAGGTTTCCGGCTTGTTTTCCCGCTCCGGCACCTGCGCACCTTCTGGAAGCTGCCCTTCGCCCTGCATTGCTCGAACGGTATCGTCCTCAACAAAGTCTGATTTCGTTGCTTTTTCCGCTTCCATGATAGCACGGCGCTCTGTCTTCGTTTCAACAGTTACGTTATAGCAGTACTTCACCGTGTCTTCCTGAATTGCGCTGATCATCTGCTCAAACATGTCAAAGCCTTCTTTTGCGTAAGCTGCAGCAGGATCCTGCTGCCCCAAAGCACGCAGACCGATACCGGATTTCAGCTGATCCATAGCGTCGATGTGATCCATCCAAAGATTATCTACGACACGAAGAAGAATCATGCGCTCAACTTCTCGCATCTGCTCCGCACCGATTTCAGCTTCCTTCAACTCATACAGTTTTTCAAACTCAGCGATAACCGACTCACGCAAAGACTCTTCTGTCATATCGCGAAGTTCTTCTGCTGTATGGGAACTCTTTCCGCGATAATTTGCGGTAATCTTGCGCAGGTTCTTGTTCATCGTCTCAAAATCCCATTCCTCAGGGAATTTGGAATCTACTACAATCGGATCGATGATTGCATTTACAATCGTCTTCATCATATTGATGATATACTCTCGCAAATCTTCACCAAAGAGCACCTTGCGGCGTTCTTCGTAGATGATTTCTCTCTGCTTGTTCATGACATTGTCATACTGCAATACATATTTTCTGATGCCGAAGTTCTTGCCTTCCACCTTTTTCTGTGCACCTTCGATGGCACGGGAAAGCATGCCTGCTTCAATCGCTTCATCCTCTTCAAGCCCCATTCTGTCAACCAGCTTCTGCATTCTCTCGCCGCCAAAGAGGCGAAGTAGTTCATCTTCCAATGAGATAAAGAACTGAGTCTGACCAGGGTCGCCCTGACGACCGGAACGACCTCGCAACTGGTTATCAATACGTCTGGATTCGTGGCGTTCAGTACCGATGATGCAAAGCCCGCCAAGTTCCACAACTTTCTGCTGTTCTTCTTTTCTCTCTTCCTTAAACTGCTGATGCAGCTGATTAAATTTTTCTCTGGCTTCATTGAGCGCCGGATCATCAGATTTGATAAAGCTGGATGCGAAGGAAATCGCTTCGTCAGAATAGCCCTGCTTCTTCATTTCCCGTTTCGCTTCAAATTCCGGATTGCCACCCAGGATAATATCGGTACCACGACCTGCCATATTAGTCGCAATGGTTACCATGCCAAGGCGACCTGCTTCTGCAACGATTTCGGCTTCCTTATCATGCTGCTTCGCATTGAGCACGTTGTGTTTTACACCGCGCTTTTTTAGCATATCGCTGATCATCTCGGATTTTTCAATAGAAATGGTACCTACCAACACTGGCTGTCCAGTTTCGTGCACCTGGGCAACTCTATTTGCGATAGCTTTGACTTTACCCCGCTCTGTCTGGTAAACGGAATCGTCCAAATCTTTTCTGGCGATTTCGCGGTTGGTTGGAATCACCACGACATCCATATTGTAGATGTCGCGGAATTCCTCTTCCTCAGTCTTCGCCGTACCGGTCATGCCTGCCAGCTTGTTGTACATTCTGAAATAATTCTGCAAAGTGATGGTTGCCAGCGTCTTAGATTCTGAGCGAACCGCTACTCTTTCCTTTGCTTCGATTGCCTGATGCAGACCGTTGGAGAATCTTCTTCCGAACATAAGACGACCGGTGAACTCGTCAACGATGATGATTTCTCCATCTTTTACGATATAGTCTACATCTCGCTCCATCAGATTACGCGCCTTCAGAGCCTGCAGCACGTGATGGTTGATCTCCATATTCTCAGGGTCGCCATAGTTATCCACCTTAAAGAAGGCTTCCGCCTTGGCAACGCCTTCATCCGTCAGCGCTACCTGCTGGTCTTTTTCTTCTACCGTAAAGTCCGTTTCCTTAGTCAGCGTCGTAACAAAGCGGTCCGCAGTTTTATATAAATCCGTAGATTTTGCACCTTTGCCGGAAATAATCAGCGGCGTTCTAGCTTCATCTACTAAAATGGAGTCGACTTCGTCAATGATGGCAAAGTTCAGGTCGCGCTGCATGAGTTCTTCCTGATAAATTACCATATTGTCTCTCAAATAATCGAAGCCGAATTCGTTATTGGTTCCGTAAGTGATATCCGCCATATAAGCAGCTTTTCTCTCTTCGCCGGAGATTCCGTGAATAACACAGCCCACGGAGAGCCCCAGGAAGGAATAGAGTTTACCCATCCATTCTGCGTCACGCTTTGCCAGATAGTCGTTGACTGTAATCACATGCACCCCCTTGCCTTCTAAGGCATTGAGGTATGCTGCCAGCGTTGCCACCAAGGTCTTACCTTCACCAGTTTTCATTTCGGAAATTCTTCCCTGATGTAAAACCACCCCGCCGATCAGCTGTACGCGGAAATGTTTCATGCCCAGGCTTCGCACCGCCCCTTCACGGCAGACCGCAAAAGCCTCTGGTAAAATGTCATCCAGTGTTTCACCATTTGCAAGCCTCTCCTTCAGTTTTGGCGTCATTGCCTGCAGTTCCTCATCGGATAACTTCTGCATATCCTCGTCTAGTGCCTCAACCTGATCTACTATTTTAGATATTTTCTTAATTTCTTTTTCATTTAGATCACCAAAGATCTTTTCCATCAGTCCCATAGTCTGTATTAATTCCCCTTTCTGTTCGTCTGCTCTTCTTCAGGTTTTTCCGTAACTCTTAAATTAATTTCAATTGCTTTGCGTTCGTCAGCCTTGATAACCCGACCTTCAAATAATTTATTTCCTACTTCATATTCAAAAGTATCTCCCGCCTTCGGCAGTTTATCAAGCTGCAGTACAACCCAGCCGTTGACGGTAGTTGCATCTAGCTCTACCTCTTCATCAAAGTAATCAAACATTTTCTCTACGTTAGTACTGCACAGGACTCTATAGCTTCCATCCTGCAGCTGCGTAATCTCCTGAGATTCCACTTCGTCATGCTCGTCGTAAATATCACCGACCAGCTCTTCAATAATATCCTCCATCGTGACAAGCCCCGCCGTCCCGCCGTATTCATCGACGATAATAGCGATATGGGTTTTGTTCACCTGCAGCTTTTTTAAAAGATCTGCCGCTTTCATAGAACCTGCTACGTAAACTACAGGTTTTACATAGTCAGAGATTGTCTTCTTAGAACCAGAAATGTAATTGTGAAAATCCTTCTGATTGAGAACTCCCAATATCTTATCCAAATCATCCTCATAAACCGGCAATCTCGAATAGCCGGTTTCCATAAACATCTTCGCTACATCTTTCTTCGTAGAATCAATTTCGATTGCCTTAATATCTACACGGGGTGTCAGCACATCCCACGCTTCAAGTTCATTAAATTCGATAGCATTCTGAATCAGCTCGCTTTGCTCTGCCGCCAGATTCCCTTCCGTTTCAGCTTCCTCCACAATAGTCAAAAGCTCGTCTTCCGTAATTCCCCTGTTATCTACCACCTTAAAAATCTTCGCAAGAAGTTTCTTCCATTGGCTAAAAACGAAGTTGATTGGCGTTAAAATCACCATCAGCACATTGATAAAACCTGATGAAAACATAGCAAAACTTTCTGGACTCTCCTTCGCCAGGCTCTTTGGAGAAATCTCACCAAAAATCAATACGACGACGGTGACAACTACAGTTGAAAGTGTTGCCCCATATTGCGGCGTTAATTCCAGAAATAAAGCTGTCGCAACTGCGGTCATCCCTATATTTACAATATTGTTTCCGATTAAAATCGTCGAAAGTAAATTATCGTATTTGCTTTCTAACTCCAATACTCGTTTTGCTCGTTTATCCCCATCTCCTGCCAGATTCTTCAGTCTGATCCGGTTAAGCGATGTGAACGCCGTTTCTGTTGCCGAAAAATACGCCGACAAAACCACAAAAATAACAATAATCCCGATAGAATACCCTATATGACTATCCATATATTTCCTGTTTTCCTCCTCATATTTTGAATTAAAAAAAGGTACTTGTAACATAGTATTTTACCACATATATCAAAAAAAATAAAGGATTTCACACAAACTCCAACTTTTTTCTGATAGGAATTCGTGCTATACTAAGCATATAAACAAAATACGGAGGAATACGACATGTCCACAAAAACCGAACTTTTAAAACTGCTCAGTGAAAATACAGGAATCTTTCTTTCCGGTCAGAAAATCGGAGAAGAATTACAGGTTTCCAGAAACGCCATCTGGAAAGCTATGAAGCAGCTTAAAGATGAAGGTTATCATATAGAAAGCAAGCCTAGCGTCGGCTATCGTCTAAAAACAAAGAGCAACATTCTCACCGATGCCTCTGTCGTCGGCGATCTTCGCTATCCCTGTGATCTGCGTGTCTTTGACACCGTGGATTCCACCAACAATGTAGCGAAGGAAATCACTGTTGGAAATAAACCCGTTATGGTGATTGCCAACAAGCAGGAAGCCGGCAGGGGTCGTCTGGGCAGAATGTTTGCTTCACCCTCAGGAACTGGACTGTACATGACCATTGCCCTGCGACCAACCTTTGATTTGAATAAATCCCTCTACGTTACTATGGCCGTAGCTGTGGCAGTCTGCCGCGCCTTGGAAAAAGTAGCCGGCGTCAAAGTAAAAATCAAATGGGTCAATGACCTTTTTTATAAGAACAAAAAAATCTGCGGCATCCTCACAGAGGCGCAGACCAATTTTGAATCAGGAAAAATTGACAGCCTGATCATTGGGATCGGTGTCAACTGTTTCCCCGGCAGCTTTCCAGAAGATCTGAAAGATATCGTCGGCTGTGTATCCGACAAGAAGAACGCCTTCTCCCGCGGAAAGCTGGCAGCTGAAATCTATAATCAGACTCTAGAAATACTGGAAAATCTAGAAAGCAAGTCTTTCCTCATCGAATACCGCACAAAGTGTTTTCTCTTAGGCAAAAATATCCGTATTCATGCCAATCTTAATGAAACATCCATTAAAGCCAGAGCCATCGATATCGACGACAATGGCGGACTGGTAGTGGAATACATGGAAGGTCCTAAAATGCGTCAGATTGAAACCCTCACCACGGGGGAGGTATCCGTGCGACTAGAAGAATAGCTGCTTCTGCCCTGTGGAAAAATACATATTTTCAAAGAAAATCCCGAAAATATGCACATTAGTCTGCATATTTTCGGGATTTTTGCGTTATATATGCACATTCGCCGCACCGAACCGACAATCCGGCTGCTATTTCAGAGGTTTTTATTGAAAAAAATGCATATCAGGAGAAGAAACATCAAAAATATGCAGATTTCCTCAAGAGTTTATGCATATTTTAGGCTCTTTTCCCGGATATATGTACAAGTAGTAAAAAACCTTTTGATTTTTATATATTTATTGGATTATTTAATTTCCTCAAAGGAAGCCGGCTCGCCATCTTTAAATTCCACTGCATAGCCGAATCCTGGCTCCGGCATCCAGTCCCACATGCTGCCCTTTGCTGCCGGAAAAAGTTCCTGCATAACGGCAGAAATTACACCGCCGTGACAGATTACGACTGTGATTGCGTCCTTGCCGTCGTGGCGATGAGAAAGTTCTTTCAAACGGTGATAACCGACAAGTTCCCTAAGGCCGGCAGAAATTCTGGCTGCAAAGGCATTTTTCGTCTCGCCGCCAGTCAAAACCGCCTCACCGGTCTCGTCCCAGCACCAAGCAGAAAATTCCTCATTATCCTTTAGCTCCTCGTAGGATTTGCACTCGTGATCTCCAAACTCCATCTCCCGCAAATTGCGAATCACACCATGATTACGCTCTCCAAAAATCAGCTCAAAGGTTTGCTCCGTGCGCAAAAGTCCTGTCGTATAGCAGTCTGCGTCCTCCGGAATTTGCGGATATATGCCGCCAGAAGCAGCTTTCTCCAGTGCCGCGATACCTTCATCCGCCAACGGTAAGTCCGCCGCACCGTAAAACCATTTCTTCTGATTTCCCTCCGTAATTCCATGTCTGATCAGGTAAATTTTTGATACCATTGTCTCACCTTAATTATTTAATCTTGCTGCCGATTCCGCAGAAAATACGAATCACTTCGTCTGCCTCCTGCCCCAAATAGGTCATACACCTGCTGGTAGCCTCTCTCCATGCCCGTTCGGTCTTGTCCATAGGCACCACTCCCTGAGAAATATCATCGCAGATAATAATTTTGTCCCGCAGCTTATCAATATTGTCTTCCAGACACTCCTTCGCATTGACATCTTCCTTAATGCATGCCAGCACAAAACGGTCCAGATTATCAATAACCTTTCTATCAAAGTTCAGCACCATGGACTCCATATCGCAATGGTGTACATCTTTTTCCGTCAAGTCGTAGTTCTTTAGCGCATAATCCAATTTTCCCTGATACGCACCACCGAAAATAAAAATCATTTCTTTTCCCATCCTTTCCTAAAGCACCGCCAGCGCAAAAATGCCTGCCAGTTCACCGATACAAATGGTATACCCCGCAATATCGCCGCTCATACCACCTAATTGTTTCCTCGCATAAAGACATGCGATAAAGCCGACAACAGCAATCACTGCGCTGCAAATCAGCATCTTAATCCATCCTGCGCCTAGAAGCACAGAAAGCCCCATTACAAGCCCTGTTTGCAGCAGCACGGAAAGCCGATACTTCCATCTGCCCGGAGCTTTGTAGTCTTCCACATACTGGCTGTGCCCAATAGGCTGATACACAAGCACCGCAAGTCCGCTAATCGCCCGGCTTACCACAGGTAAAGTCAAAAGATCTGCATAGCTAATTCTATAAATCGCCGTCGACATAGCTGCAAACCATGCAAGAAGCAGAAACGCTACCGTCACCACCGCAAAAGCACCGACTGTGGAATCCTTTAGAATCCTCTGCCGATCTTCTAACGGACGTCTGGACATAATTGCATCGTTGCAGTCCATAAAGCCGTCCATATGCATAAACCCGCATATGGCAAAAATATAAAACATCATAAGGAAGCTGATCAAAAGCGGTGATAATTCTATCCGCAGCATGATCCAAAACAGTCCCATCCAAAGTAAACCGATCACCATCCCGATGGATGGCAGAAATGCCAGCATCATGTTTTTTAACTGGCTGTCCCACCGTTTATATGGACAAGGAAGCGTAATAAAATTTCCCCATGCCATAAAAAAACCAATTATAAATTTCTTCATCTATCTTCCTCACAGTATTCGTATATATGCCCAAAAGCCACTTCGATGACTTTATCGCAGGTCTTTGCAAGGGTCCTGTCGATGAGCGCAAGGGCTTTTCTGTAGCTTTCGGTGTAGTGGTCGAACACTCTGCTGTCAGAGTAAATATAGTCTGATACGAACACTGTATTTCCCGTCTTTTCTGCAAAGCGCACCAGTTCTTTGCAAACCCGCTCGCCTGCACCAAGGTCAATAGTTCCATCCTGCCTGAACATCTCGTTGGAAAGCAGCGCCGTCACACTATCAAGAAGAAAGGCTCCACCTGCGTCCACTTCTCCATCTAAAGCTTTTTCAATCTGGATTCCCTGTTCAATGGTCTCAAAGCCCCATCCCTCCCGGTCACCGATGTGTCGGGTAATTCGCTCTCTATCTTCATCGTCGGTAGGAATCATGGTTGCCAGATAATACAAAGGAACTCCTTCCTCCTGAGACATTCTCTTTGCAATCCGCTGGGCATACATGGACTTCCCATTCTTGCAGCCGCCGCTGATAAATACATTCATTAGAATAAATTTTCCCTTCTAATTTCTTCTAAGTAATCGCCGTCAATAGACGCTTCTTCCAAGGTCTTCATGATATTCATGGACGCAATGGCAGTTTCGATAATTTTAAATGCAATCGGGCAGCCGCTTCCTTCTCCAAGACGCATGCCAAGATCAAACATCGGCGCAAGACCCAGTCGATCCATTGCAATCACATAACCGATTTCGTAGGATTTGTGGGAAGCAAACATATAATCCACCACCCTCGGATTCAGTTCCTTGGCAACACAAGCTGCAACAACAGAAATAAAACCGTCAATTACAACCGGAATCCTGTAAATACCTGCACCCAAAAATGCACCTACCATAGCACAGATATCGTAGCCTCCAACTTTTGCCAGCTTCTCTATAGGATCGCTCATGCACCAGCTGTTGACTGCATCGTCTACGATTTTCAGCTTCTTAGCAAGTCCCTCATCGTTAAGTCCGCCGCCTCTGCCGACTACGTCCTTTGCAGGTGCGCCGGTCAATGCGCTCAAAACTGCAGAACTGGTAGTCGTATTTCCGATACCCATTTCACCGACGCCCATAAGCTGTACGCCAGCTTTTTTTGCCGCCTCCGCTGCTTCAATCCCGATGAGAATAGCTCTTACCGCCTCCTCTCTGGTCATAGCGGCTTCCTTTGCCAGATTCCGCGTACCGTTTGCAATTCGTCTATTTACGATTTTGACAGGAATCTTTCCCTCTTCTGTCAGCATAGCATCCGTATAAAGTTCCTGCGGAATTTCCATGGCAACGCCCACATCTGTTACTAAAAGATCAATGCCATAATACTTTGCCATGGAGCTGACTCCGGTATATCTTCTGGTAAAATTGATAGTCTGGGACAAAGTAACAGACTGCGGTGCAGACGCGACGCCCTCTGCAACGACACCATTATCTGAAGACATGATGACAACACACTGCTTCGACACATCATTTCCTACAGCTTTTCCGGAAATCCCTGCAATTTTTATGGAGATATCCTCAAGCTTACCTAAACTTCCCGGCGGTTTTGCCAGGTAATCCTGCCGCTGTTTTGCTGCTGCCATTGCCCCTTCATCCAAGGTTTCTATTTTTCCAATTAGCTCAAATAATTTCTTTTCGTTGCTCATCTTTTGTAACCTTTCTTCTACATCTCTCTTTCATTCACAATAAATCTATTTTACCACAATTCCAAACGAGGGAAAAGCACGGATTTTTCATTGAAGCCTATAAACACATCAGCATATAGGACGGCAGATAAACTGTTTGGCCTTCTTTTCTGTAATTTCTATGTCGCTTCAGTCAGTTTTTGCGCCACTGTATTTTCAAAAAACATGCCTTCATTTGTACAAAATACAACTACCCCTTTGCTTTTTTGTATGAAAAAAAATGTTCTCCGCTTGTAATGTTTTCCTTTTTTTAATATAATTGAGATACGAAATAATTCTGATTAATAAAGAGGATTTAATTTTATGAGTAAAAAAATGCGCAGTAACATCTTACTGCTGATTACAGCAGTCATCTGGGGTTCCGCTTTTGTTGCCCAAAAAGCGGGCGCTTCATTGGAGCCTTTCACATACAACGGAATTCGTATGTTTATCGGCGGACTTGTGCTGATTCCCGTCATTTACGTGTTTAAAGCACTGAGCAAGGACAAAGAGGAAACACCTAAAACAGAAGCGGAGCTTGCCGCTGAGAGAAAAACCCTCATCGTCGGAGGTATCTCCTGCGGTGTCGTCCTATGTATCGCTTCTACCCTGCAGCAGTTCGGACTATATTTTGAAACTAGTGCCGGAAAGGCTGGATTCATCACATCCCTTTACATCGTCATCGTACCGGTACTGGGTTTATTCCTGCGACAAAAGGTAAAACCTATTGTCTGGGGCTGCATTGTCATGGGCGCATTCGGATTCTATCTGCTGACCATGGCAGGAAAAGGAGAAGGCTTTACCATTCATACCGGTGAACTGTTTGTTCTGATTTGTGCAGTCGCTTTCTCTTGTCACATTCTGGTAGTTGATCACTTTTCTCCAAAATGCGACGGTATCAAGCTTTCCTGCATCCAGTTCCTGACCGCCGGTATAATCGGAATCATATGTATGTTCATCTTTGAAACACCAATACTTGCAGATATTTTAGACTGTTGGCTGCCGATTCTGTACTGCGGCGTCATCTCCTCAGGTGTTGCCTATACTTGTCAGGTTTTAGGTCAAAAAGACGCAGAGCCTGCTGCGGCCTCTTTGATTCTAAGTCTGGAATCTGTATTCTCTGTGCTCTTCGGCGCACTGATTCTAGGCGAACGGCTCACACTGCTGGAGGGGCTGGGCTGCATTGTCATCTTCATTGCAGTTATAATACCACAGCTTCCATCCAAAGAAGAGCGCTTACAGGCAAAATAACAATAATAAGCACACACTTCCAAAAGTATAATAAGAAACGCGAAATTGGGTCAGTTCCACTGTGCCCCTTTTCGCGTTTTCTGAAGAAATCAACAACCAAAGCAAACGCGCAGGTCTTGCAAGACTGCGCGTTTTGTCGTATACTGAAAGTATCAAATTGGAAATACCAAAACTTAACAGAACAGGAAGTGATACCAATGATTAATCGAAAGGAAGCTTTGGAGCTTTTGAAAAAATATAACAAGGAGGAGTTTCACATCCATCACGGCATTACACTGGAATGTGTCATGCGCTACATGGCGAAAAAACAGGGGTTTGAAGAAGACGCTGAATTTTGGGCAGTCTGCGGGCTGCTTCACGATATCGACTTTGAGATGTGGCCGGAAGAGCACTGCAAGAAAGCACCGCAGCTGCTGCAGGAAGCCGGTGTTGACGAAGCGATTATCCATGCTGTTTGTTCCCACGGCTACGGTCTATGTTCTGACGTAGAACCGACCCACCTGATGGAAAAAATCCTATTTGCGGCAGACGAACTGACCGGACTCATCGGCGCTGCTGTTATTTTGCGCCCTTCCAAAAGCTGCAAGGATATGGATTTAAAATCTTTAAAGAAAAAATTTAAGGACAAGCGCTTTGCTGCAGGCTGTGACAGAGATGTCATCAGAACCGGCGCTGAACAGCTGGGCTGGGAACTGGAAACACTCATGGCTGAGGTCCTCGAAGCCATGCAGGCTTGCGAAGACGAAATCGCAGAATTGGAGAAATAAATCATGTTTTACGAAATGACCATTGCAGGCTGCAAGCGCCAGCTGCCTCTTTGCAAAATCAACGATGAACTTTATATCGGCGCATTCATCATGTTCAGTGATGTAGAAATTACTCGCGCCAGCGCCGCAGCGCTTCTGGAAAAAGCGCCGGAATTTGACGTAATCATTACTGCCGAATCCAAAGGCATTCCCCTTGCTTACGAAATGGCAAGACAAGCTGGCATCAACGATTATATCGTTGCCAGAAAGGGACCGAAACTCTATATGCAGAATGTCATCACCACAGAGGTGGACTCTATCACTACCGACCACATTCAGACACTGTGCCTGGGTCAGACGGAAATTGATAAAATGAAAGGCAAAAAAGTGCTTATCATCGACGACGTCATCAGTACCGGCGAATCTCTGCTTTCTATAGAAACCCTGCTGAAACAGGTCGGCTGCGAAATCGCAGGCAGAATGGCAGTCCTTGCAGAAGGCGAGGCTGCAGACCGAGACGATATTATTTTCCTGGAAAAACTTCCTCTTTTCAACGCAGATGGAACAGTAAAATAGCATACAAAAAGCTGCCAAGGGGAAACCCACAGGCAGCTTTTTTCACAATTTTAGAATCTCAACGACAGGCAAGTCAGACTTCCGTCAATCTTTCTAAATTCTCCGGTGTCCACCAGTACAATCGGGTATCCTAAATCCTCGATGATTTTCTGTGTCTTAGGATAGCCTTCCGGTACAAGTACTGTGCCATTGATGTTCATACTGTTGATTGCATAAAGCTCGTCTGTATCGACGACAAACCGGTTAAAATCCTTGAACGCAGGCATCTCATTCATAACAGGCGTAACCAGCATGTTGTTATTTTCAAGATAGATGACAAAGTCCTTCAAATGCAGCCCCTCTGTTACAGGAACAGTTGAAGAAGTGTAACCGAATTTCGTCACGATATCATTAAACTGCTTTGCGCCCTCTTTATTAGTACGGTCAGACAGACCAACATAGAAGTGATCCCCAACTCTCATGACATCGCCGCCTTCCATGGTTCCCGGTGCTTCGATGTAGAAAATCTGAGAATCGTCGTAAAACTTTTTGATTGCGTCGATAATCTCGTGCTTCTCACCATTTCTTGAATCCGTAGCCGGGTTGGTGATAACTGCACAGCGCTCCATTACTACAGCAGGGTCTTCCACAAAACAGGAATCTGGATATCTTTCGTCTGCTTCCAATTCTGTGACATCCAGTCCCAAACTCCGAAGGACTTCAACATATTTATCATGTTGCTTTATCGCTCTCTCATAATCCGGTGTGCCATCACAAAACTGTGCAGTGGAAATGCCGTCAATCAGCGCTTTACAGGGTTTTCTTGTAATTGCTCTCGTAAACATACTATTTCCTCCTTATTCTTGCGAGTTCCTCACTATAGATATAATATATCTCAAACCACCCGATTTTAAAAGCGCATATTTATCATATTTTTCATGATTTTTATAGATAGAAACTGCCTGCATTCTATTCTATTTATCTCCGTCTTCCTCTTTCTCCACCAGCTTACCATACACGACCATTCTGGCGTCTTCAAACTCATAAGTGCAGGTACTGAGCATCACAATCCGATCTTCTGCGCTTACCTCCACCTCATCAATATTGATCAGGCTGTTCTTCTTGATCTGTGCCAGATAGTTGGCTTTTTCCTCGTAGCTGTCAAACTGACATTTGTACATCGGGCTGTCCGCCGGTATACGAATCACACCGAAAATCTCAACATCATACTCGTGTTTCGGTGTAATCAGCTGCATCACCGGATGCTTGTCATAATATCGCTTGCTCTCATATTCTGTCAAAGAGTGGAACATGCTACCGTCTTTCATGCGGTGTCCATAAATTATCGTATTAAAGTCTCTGAAAGGCTTTTCCACGCGGTAATCGATAAACAGTGAGCCTTTTCCATTCCACTCTCCGTTTACCATGCGGTACAAATAGTAGCTGTTATCGTCGCCCTGCACTACCGGATAATTGATAACCGTACCTTCTGAATAAAGCCATGCTTTCACATCCTTGTTCTGCTTCCGCAATGCTTTGAAATTGATGTTCTCTATATCCTCCATATCTTCTATGCCAGCAAGAAGCTGCAGCTGTTCATAAGCTTTGGTTCCCTCGTGATACTCGCTTAAAATTCCCACGATTTTATAGATACAGACACCGATAATAATCAAAAGCACAAGGATGATAATTTTATATATAATTTTACCTTTCTTTTTCTCCTGCTTCTCCATAAATCTCATCTCCTTTGTCCTTATTGTATCATAAAATAATTTCCATTTCATTGTTTTGCGCATAATTTTTTCTCAGGGTCAAATATTAAATCCATGGAATTGATAGTATTTATTTTAGGCGGCGTTTTTTATGGTCTTACGGAAATTCTTTATCGTGGATACACGCATTGGTCCATGGTACTGACTGGCGGTGCCGTCGCCTTCACTTTTTATTTGCTGACACCGTTTCTCCTTCATACGAACATTTTCTTTGCCGCAGCGGTCGGCGCTCTCATCGTAACATTTTACGAATTTTCTATGGGCGTTGTCGTAAACCTGTGGCTGCAGTGGGATGTCTGGGATTACTCTGCACTGCCCGGCAATATTTTAGGACAGGTCTGCCCAAAATATACAGCCTACTGGTTTGTATTATGCCTTGCCTTCTTCGCATTGATAAAATATAATAAAGGTATATTTCTATACTGAAAATGCGACAGGAGATTTCATTATGCCAAGATATGATTACGGTAAGCTGCAAAACGGCAGTGATATAAGAGGAATTGCTTTAGAAGGCGTAGAAGGTGAACATGTGAACCTGGACACTGAAGCCGCAGGAAGAATCGCCAGAGGATTTTTATTCTGGCTGCACCATACCACTGGTAAAGAAGCAGCACAGCTGACGGTTTCTATCGGCAGAGATCCGAGACTTTCCGGCGAAGCTATAGTAAAAGCATTCTGCGATGCCCTCGCGCCATACGGCTGCAAAATTTTAGACGCAGGACTGGCTTCCACGCCCGCCATGTTTATGTCCACTATCTTTGAAGAGTATCAGTGTGACGGTGCAGTTATGGTAACCGCCAGCCATCTTCCCTGGAACCGCAACGGCATGAAGTTTTTCAGCAAAGAAGGCGGACTTAACAAAGGCGATATCGCTGACATTATTACCTTTGCAGAGTCCGACTCAGTACTTAATTCAATCAGACCCGGCGCGCCATCGGAAATAAAAGAAATTCCGCTGCTGGATACTTATGCTGCCCATCTGCGCAAACTGATTACAGACGGCGCTGCCGCCGGCGACACGCCGCTTTCCGGCATGAAGATTACCGTAGACGCGGGTAATGGCTCCGGCGGATTTTACGCGGAAAAGGTACTAGCGCCACTGGGAGCGGACGTTTCTTCCAGTCAGTTCCTTGAACCGGACGGACATTTTCCAAACCATGCACCGAATCCAGAGGACAAAAAAGCCATGGCGGCGATATGTCAGCAGGTTCGTACCTGCGGTGCCGATTTGGGGCTGATTTTTGATACGGATGTGGACCGTTCCTCTGCGGTCGATGAGCACGGCAACGAAATCAACCGAAACGGCATTGTTGCAATGGCTGCGGCTCTGATTGCAGATCAGTACCCGGGTACAACCGTTGTTACAGACAGCATTACCAGTAAGCAGCTGACTGCTTTCCTCGAAGATACGCTCGGTCTTTCTCATCTGCGGTTTAAGCGCGGCTACAAAAATGTGATTAACAAATCCATAGAACTCTGCGAATCCGGCGTAGACAGTCAGCTCGCCATCGAAACCAGCGGTCACGCAGCATACAAAGAAAATTATTTTCTCGACGACGGCGCTTACCTCGCCACAAAAATTGTCATCAAAGCAGCGCTGCTGTTTCGTGAGGGGCGCGGCATCTCCAGTCTAATTTCCGAGATGAAAATGCCAGCAGAATCCATCGAAGTTCGTTTTCCGATTCTGGCAGAGGACTTTGCCTCCTACGGTGACCAAATTCTAAAAGATTTGGAAATACTGGCAGGCTCCGGTCAAATCAAAGGCGCTTCGCTGGTAACACCAAACTACGAAGGGGTTCGCATCGACTTTGCCCAGCCGTCTTGCACTGGCTGGCTCCTTCTTCGCAAATCTCTGCACGATCCAATCATGCCACTGAATATCGAATCCGATGTGGAAGGTGGTACCGATGAAATCCGCAGAATGCTGAAGCCTCTGCTGGCAGGCTACGATAAACTGGATATCAGTAAGTTATAAAATTAGTCAATGCACGCTGTCGCAGTCTCATATTGCGGCAGCGGTTCTTTTCTCCGCAATTCCGCCCTTTGCGAAGTGCGGCAAAATCTGCGTTTCAATAATATGATTAATAAGAACACTGCTGACATTCTGATTGCTGTCGTCCATAGTTAGAATCAGATTTTTACCAATTGTATATCCGTTTTGCTGATAGATATTTAGTTTTTCTGCAGTCCTCTGACAGTACCCTAAATCCGAGAGCAATCCCAAATGCTCCCAAATTATTACATTCCCATCTGGAAGCAGAATTGTGAAATCCGGATAAATCACACTGCCTACGCCTTTCCGATAAACGAAAATCTCCTCATAATGAAACGGAATCCCATAGGCATAAAGGGCATTGGCGATCAGCTGCTCTGATTTAGAGCGTACCAACTCTCCATAATCCGTTTCGTGTTTGTGGCTCAGCGCATTGAAAGGCGCTTTTTTATAGGGCTGATTTAGCCGGGCTTCAAGAGTCTTCTTCTCTCGTAACTTGATGATTTCACAATAAGTTTCCGGGAGTTGCCGTAAAATATCATTAATATCTACTGCTTTATAATATCTTCGCAATTTGCGTAAAAACCGTAAGTTCGATTCACATCTCTGAGAAATTTTCTTTGCTAGCTGTTTTCAACTAACTGCAAAACAAAACCCTTATTGTCTGTAATGTTCTTTTGTACCTGCTTTTTATTCTCCCCTCGACCATCTTCTCGATTCCAATAATAGCTGGTAATAAACTTGCGTTTTCTCGCGGAGATATACCCCTTGGGTGCAGACTCTAATTTACTATTCCATTGTTTCAAAAGCTGCTCTTCTCTTCGAATTTCTTGCTCTATTAATTGAAAAAAATTTCCCATCCTTCTCCCCTTATTATTCTCAGTTTTTTCCATTTTTATTATAAAATAACATATTCCCTTGCGTTCTGTCAATATATTTTCCGTTTTTTGATATTATTAACAATAATTTCCTTAGCTCTCCAGATGGTGAATTGTTACGCACGCCACTTTTAAGTCGTTTCTTCTGTATTATAGCGTTGGTCTCTAATAAACTGCCACATTCCTGCATATTTTCTTTTAAACTTGCACGAAACACGAACTTAGACTACTTTAGGTCTCTTCTCTCCTGTGATTCTCCGCCATAACAACAATATCTTCTTTAAAAACATGGCAGGAGACTCCGATTTTCTGCCATCATCTCCATAAATGCCTATAAAACATGGCGTTTCTTTGGCGATAAACGCCATGCATTCGAAATCGAATTAAGAATATGGCACTTTCCAGGTAGTTAATGCCATATTCTCAAAATTCTATCAAGAATATGGCACGGCAGCGAAGGTGCAAAACCTTTGCAAAACAAAACCCCATGGTTTCCCATAGGGCAGTTCACGTTACTACTATTAATATTCTTTCGCTTCCTCTTCACCCTGCAGCATGCGCAGCGCACCGGCAGCGAGGGCTTCCATTTCACTTTCACCAGCCATGACGACAATTTCTCCGATATGTCCGCAGTAGTCCGCAATCATGCCAGTCAACTTAGAAGAGTGAGCAATTCCACCAGTTAAAATGATGAAGTCCACCTTTCCTTTCAACGTGCAGGACAGCCCTGCAATAGCTTTTCCGACTTGCAGCGCCATCGCTTCATAAACAAGTGCAGCGTAATCGTCACCGGCAGCAATTCTTCGCTCAACTTCCCTGCAATCCTTTGTTCCAAGGTAGGAATAAAGGCCTCCGCGGCCACTGATGAGCGCCTCTATATCTGCCTCCGTATGCTGCCCGTCAAAGCAAAGCTTTTTCATCAGCAGAAGCGGCACGCCTCCGGAACGCTCCGGCGCCATAGGTCCGTCATCATAGGAGGCGACATCGATTACCTTTCCGTCTTTCCAGGCATTCACTGTAATACCGCCTCCCATGTGGCAGACGATGAACTGCATTTTATGGTAATCACCGCCCAGTGATGTCGCATGTTTAATCGCCTGAGCCCTAGAGTTAAGCAGATGAGTGGCACCATACTTCTCCACCTCAGCGATACCTGTAATTTTCACAGTTTCCAAAAGATCGCATCCCATAGTCGAATCGTAAATATACGATGGGGTCTCCAGTGGCTCTGCAATAGCAAATGCAAGGAGTGCACCTAGACTAGAAGCGTGCTGTGGAATATCCGCACTTGCCATTCGCGCACAGAGTTTTTCGTTGACCTGATAGCCGCCGCCTGAAAGCTCATACACCATACCACCGCGACCAACTACTGCAGACAAATTCTTTAAATCATACCCTTCTCCCTGCAAAAACTCCAAAATCATATCCTTCCGATAATCCTTCTGCGCTGCCACGCAGGAAAAAGCATTAATTGCCTCATCATCATGGACGATGTTTTTTTCCAGCAACCGCTGCTGCCCTTCTCCCCTGTAAACAGCAATTTTCGTAGAGGTAGAGCCGGGATTAATTACCAAAATATCCTTTACTTCCATCCTTTATTCTCCTTCCTCCCGCAGCATTGCAATTTCTCTGCCATAGCCCGCAAGGTCAGACTGCGGCGTTTCCAAAATACACGGCAGTCCTAAAAGCTTCGGATGATTGACCACTTGCAAAATAGCAGCCCTGCCGATTTTTCCTTCCCCAATACAAGCATGTCGATCCTTGCGTGCTCCTACTTCATTCTGACTGTCATTAATATGCAATGCCTTTAGCTTACCCAGTCCGATGATCCGATTAAATTCCGCCAGCACTCCTTCCAAATCCGTAATAATATCATAGCCACCATCACTAATATGGCATGTATCCAAGCATACGCCTATTTTCTCTTCACACTTTACACAGTCAATAATCGCTGCCAGTTCTTCAAAACGACCGCCGATTTCGCTGCCCTTACCTGCCATAGTTTCCAGTAAAATCGTGGTAGACTGCTGCGGTGTAATAATATCATTGAGCAGGTCAGCAATCATTTTGATTCCTTTCTCTACGCCCTGTCCAACGTGACTGCCTGGATGAAAATTATAATAATTTCCCGGTAAATACTCCATTCTTTTCATATCCTCAGACATTACCATATGCGCAAACTCCCTGGTTTTCGCAGTCGCAGAACACGGATTCAGCGTATAAGGTGCATGTGCCACCAGCTTGCCGAAATTATGTTCCTCCATGATAGCAAGCAGATTTTCTGCATCTTTCGGATTGATCTCCTTCGCTTTTCCGCCTCTGGGATTTCTCGTAAAGAATGCAAATGTATTGGCGCCTATGCTGCAAGCGTCTTTTCCCATGGCTGCAAAACCCTTCGAACTGGAAAGGTGACAGCCGATATATTTTTCCTGATTCATCTTATTCATAAAGTCCATTATACTCGCCCAGGTTCTTCTTGTCAAAAGATTCACCGCAATATAAAGATATAGTCTTTATAGGATTCTCCCACTTAAAAATCCCGGCAAGACGCTTTCGCACGTGCCGGGATTTTGTTTTGCCTATTTGCAGGGATAGTACATCTCCTAAAAAATCAAATGTGCCAGCGGGCAGATAATCAGTAAACTGATGATTGTTCTCTCTAAGAACAGAATGAACAGCTCAACAATGTTTACAGGCAGCTTAGAGCCCAGAATCAGACCACCCACTTCGGATAAGTAAATCAGCTGTGTTACAGATACAGACGCTACGATAAACCTGGTCATCTCACTTGCAATACCTTCCGCAGCAATAATGGAAGGCGTAAACATATCTGTAAATCCGACAATCATTGTCTTGGACGCCTCTGCAGCTTCCGGAACCTGTAACAGTTCGAGAAGCGGCATAAACGGTTTTCCGCAAATCTCAAAGATTGGGGTATTGTTTGCAAGAACCAGCGCCAGTGTGCCGATTGCCATAACTGTAGGCAGTACGCCGAACCACATACCTACGGCGTTCTTCATGCCGTTTTCAAAGAACTGACCGATTCCTCTGAATTCACCAACCTTCTTCATAGCTAAAGCCATACCGTATTCGTGAGAAGTTTTGTACGGTGCTGGAAGTGTATCCGGCATAGCCTTTCCTTCTACAACGTACCTGTCCTTCTTCAGAGAAAGCGGCGGGATTCTCGGTACGATAATCGCACAAGCGATACCGACCAGACAAATCATCAGATAATAAAGACCGAAGTACTGCATCAAGCCTACCTGCTCAAGTACTACGATACTGAAAGTAATGGATACTGCAGAAAATGTCGTTGCTATAACAGACGCTTCTCTTTCCGAGTAATATCCACCTTCGTACTGGTTGCAGGTCAGCATAACGCCCAGAGTTCCGTCACCAATCCAGGAAGTAATACAGTCAACAGCAGCACGACCCGGAATCTTAAACAGCGGGCGCATGATCTTTGTCAGCAGGGCGCCTACGTATTCTAAAAGTCCAAAATCCAAAAGAAGTGGCAAAAGTAAAGCTGCAATCAAGAATATAATAACTAATACTGTCAGCAAATCGCCTAGTACAAATCCGCCTGCGCCACCATCAGTAATCATGCTGACAATATCGGATCCGCCTTCTGTACCCATGCCCAGATACGTCATCCAGATGAATACTGCACCGATGACTCTGACAATGGTCCATATCGGGCTTGTACAGAAGGTGTCTGCTAAAATTGCGTTTTCTGTCATAAATTTAGGTTTTGCTAGTCCAATTAAAGAACCAACTGCAGAAACCGTAACAATTGCAACGCAGAGTATCGGGAGAACCGAGCCAAGGGCTCCGCCGATTAAGTCTGCAATAATCTTTACTGTGACCGTCCAGTTTCCATCGTACTTTACCGGCACCATAAATAAAATAATACCGATGACCGATGGAACGACAAATCCAGCCACATTCTTACCGTTTTTCTTTTCCATAATAAAGTCTCCTATTCCTATTCCCTGTTAAGGCAACTATTGTTAGTATAACATGCCATTTCAAATAATTCAATATATTATGTATACATATTTTTGTGTATAAAAATTTACTTTTATCTCGACTATTACTAAAAAACAGGGTGCACATCAGCACACCCTGTTCATAACTTTTTCTATATGTTGGCACTCAGTTTTAGTAGTGCTTTTACATAAATCTCAGTAATTCGTTTATAATCCGCTACTCTATAATGCTCATTAGCCTCGTGCGCCAGTTCCTCTTGATCAGGAAAAACCGGTCCAAAGGCAATCGCATTAGGAATTGCTCTTGCATAAGTAGCGCCGCCCAGAGATATTGGCTGCGATACCATATCCCCCGTGCTTTCCTGATAAACTGACATGAGTTGTCTTACAATCGAACTGTTTTTATCAAAGTAAATCGGATTCATACAAACACCGAATTTCATAAAAGCGCCGCTTTCCTCACATACCATAGCAAGTGCCGCTTCTACCTCTTCAAACCTTTTTGTCACCGGATAACGGAGATTGATTATAACGTCCAGATTCAAAGCTGTTAATGTCAGAAGTCCCACATTTACTGTTAAGTTTCCGGAATCCTCATCGGTCCATGCCAGATTCATTCCCTCTCCGTTATAGGAAAGACCAAGGTAGCGATGGTAAAATTCCAATACATTCTGCTGTGCAAAAACATACTCTTCATCCGAAGTCAACCGGAATAAGAGTTCCATTAGATAAGAAATCGCATTAATTCCCTTTTCAGGAGTCATCGCATGTGCAGCTTTTCCTTCAAGTTTAATGGTCAGCTTACTCTCCGCTATAGCAACAGTAACCGGTACATGTAACTTTCTGCCCAACTGCTTCACTGCCTCAGCCAGTTTGCAGCAATCATATTTTTCATCTGTGCTGGTAATACTACAGCTCGCACTTGCTGCCACTACATTAGCTCTCTCGCCGCCGCTAAGTGATTCCAACTTCAGAAGAATCCGATTGTCAGATTCCTTATTGTTGCAGGTGACAGGCACAGTCATTGCTACATTAATCAGTCCTTTCTCACAAGATATCACAGGAAAATTTGCGTCTGGAACAATGGATATTTCTGGAATTTCCGGATTTTCTTTTAGATATTTATCAATACTAAGCCAATTTTCTTCTTCATCTGTTCCGATAATCATCCTAATTCTAGTATTATCCGGCAGCAGTTGATTTCGTTGTATGTAATCCATAGCATATAAGCAGCACATCATCGGGCCTTTATCATCTATGGAACCTCTTCCATATAGTTCACCATCTGCCACAACCGCAGAAAAAGGCTCCGTATTCCAGCCTGTGCCAGCGTCTACCACATCTGCGTGACATAAAATTCCAATCAGATGTTCCCCGCTGCCCATGGTAATTTCGCCCACATAGTTATCTACGTTGTTTGTCTGAAAGCCCAGTGCCGCCCCACACTCCAAAATGTGTTCCAGACATTTTGTCACAGACCTTCCGAAGGGATTCCCCTGCCCATCATCTTCCTGCGCAATACTGGGAATTGCAATACTATCACAGATATCCCGCAAAAGTTCTGCTTCTTTTTCCTCATAATATTCATCAAAGAGCTGCGCCATGGTATTCCTCTTTTCTCAAACCCTTACATAATGCATAGTAAACAATGCCTGACAGCAAAATGCTCTGCACCAGCACAAGACCGCTTGTCACAAAGATATTCAGTACAAAACCTGCTGCCCATGCGGTAACGCCAAGCCAGTCAAAGCTTTCTCTCGGAGACCATTTTTCGGGATTTGCTTTTCTTAGAATCCAGTAGTCAACCAGCATCACGCCGCCCATCGGTGAAAATGCTGCGCCCAGCCATGTGATAAATGCCTCGAACTGACTCATCACTCCTATCACCGCCAGAATTGTTCCAATGAGCCCCGAAATCAGCGTTACCATTGCACGTTTATCATCTTTCAGACCCAGAATATTTACAATATTAATTCCTGCCAGATAAGCATTCGTAGTGTTAGTGGTCCATGCCGCTAAAATCAGAACAATCATCCCCAATACAGGAAGTCCTACATTGCAAAGCACCCGACTGATATCGTACTCACCGGCAACCTTTGCCATCACAATGCCGATAACCAGCATCAGAATGCCTGCCGGAAGAACGCCCCAAAGAGTTGCCTTTACCGTATTGCCTCTGCCCTTCTGATAACGAGTAATATCCGCAGCAGTTACAATCTGCATCGTTAAAAATCCCGTCGTAAGGGTAATTCCTTCAATCAGAGACATGGTCGTCTCGACATGAGTATTGATATTTTCTGTACCGTGTGTGCGCAGTGCCATAATACAGCCCGCAAGACAAACAATCAGCAGCGCTGGCACCGCCAAGGTATTGAGTTTTCCCATTGCACTGATTCCCTATACTGCCGTTGTCAGCATGATTACACCCCAAATCAGAATGGAAACAGAAACAGGTACCTCAATGCCGAAAGAATTTGCCATAAGATTTGAAAATGCACTGCCGCACACAGCATTATTAACGCCGAACCAACCTAACAGAGAGATTGTAAACAAAAGGGAAATCAGATACTTTGATCCTGCTTTGCCAAAACAGGACTGCAATACAACGCAGGAAGGCAAGCCTAAATCACTGCCCTGTATAGAAGTGAAACATGCGAAAAGCATAACTAGTCCATACCCGATACATCCGGCAAGGAGCGCCTGTCCAAGCGGCATTGCCAAAGCAAGCAGGCCTCCAATCAGCAGACTGGGAACACAAATCATAACACCTGCATGAATAAACGCAACCTCCACCCATCCCTTCTTTTCTTCTTCTGAAACCTGATTCAAAGTAGTGGTTTCCACATTACTCTTTTTTTCTTTCATTACTGTCCTCATTTCTTAAATACAATAAGTGAATTATTCCAGCTCAATTTCGTATCTATTTTTTGCCGGGATTGCTTTGAAGAACTCATTTTCATACAAAAGATAGAATATACAATCCCAATACGCAAACAAAATACAAACGAAATTGAATTTTCTAACATTTTACTCTAAAGTATACTCTACTGCACTATAAAATTTACAGTCTAAAATCTAAAATATTGAAAAAATATTAGTGACCTTCTTGCATCACTTTCGTATAATCCAATTTGAAGAACTCATTCAATTCTAGGAGGTTTCAAAATGTTTGATTATGAAATGCAAAAAGCTGCGGACACTTTAATCCGCGATATCTTTAAGGTTCAGCCGGGAGAAACTGTCGTACTAACCTGTGATTCTCTCTCCTGCATGAAAATCGTTGACGCAGTTGCTTCAAGTGCTCATGCAGCAGGAGCTCTCCCAATGGTAATTAAGTTTCCAGCACCAGACGGCGTTGGTCAGGCTGCAGATCCCAAGCTTCCAATTGAGCCGCTGACGGGCGCTGTTTCAAACTGCGACGTCTGGATTGAGTTTAACCAGAAATGGCTCTTATATTCCACTCCATATCAGAGAGCAATCTCAACCAATAAAAAATTGAGATATATGTGCCTTGTGGAATTTACAGAAGATGTAATGATTAGAACCATGAGCGATATCGACACCGCAAAGCTGACTGAATTTATGAACCGCGTAACTGAATTGAACCGTGCTGCAAAGGTCATCCGTATGACGACTCCAAGCGGAACTGATGTCACTTTTGAAACAGACGACCGCCATGTGGTCAGTGTAGATGCCGGCGATGCTTCAAAGAGCGGCGTATATATGATGATGGGACAACTCAATGTAGTGCCTAGATATGGCTCAGTTAACGGAACTATCGTTTTCGACGGCACCGTAACGCCGCCGTTTGGCAGAACCCCTGACCAGCCAATCAAACTGACTGTAAAAGACAGCGTCATCGTTAATATTGAAGGCGGCACTGACGCAAAAGCCTATGAGAAGTGGCTAAAAGATTTTAATGACCCTGGTATGCTGAAAATGGCTCATGTCGCTTATGGATTTAATCCGGGTGCAAAACTTTCCGGCAATGTCGTAGAGGATGAACGCGTATGGGGCTGTACAGAATGGGGTATCGGCTATGTCAGCCCGACTGTCGGAGGTCCTGAAGGTCAGGCTGCTGTTTCTCACACCGATGGCATTTGTCTGAATACCTCCGTATGGCTTGATGGCGTACAGCTGATGGATGAAGGTAAGATGGCAGATCCTGAATTAGAGGCTATCTATCCTCGTTAATTTATGATATTACTATAAACAAAAGATAGCTTCTATTTTCCCCCATGGAAGCTATCTTTTTTATTACGATTCTGCTATAATGTTGTCAGGAGGTAGCACTATGTTATGTACAGTACAGACGCTTCTAAATCAGCCCCTTTTTGAAGATGCTCAGATTCTGGCGGGAGAAGCCTATCTCGATAACATCATTAACAGGGTTTCCGTGTTTGACTGTCCCGTCAGAGGCAGTGCCATCGACAAAAATATCATCGAACATGGGGATTTATTTCTTTCCAGTCTGGATCAATTTATAGACAGTCCTGAGATTCTTTTAGAATTTATCTGTACACTGATTGACTGTAAGTGCAGCGCCCTCATCGTTCTCGACATTAACGCTTCGCTGATTACAGAGAAAATCATGTCTCACTGCAATCGCGGCGGACTGCCGATTATCATGGTTGACCGGGATATTCCCTATGCCAAAATCATGGATACGATTAACAAGTTAATTGTACAAAGATACTACCACGCCTTAAACGGCAGCAAAATCAATATGCTGAAGCGGGCAAAGCTAAGTGATATAGAAAAGCTCCGTATTTTAGAAAGTATCAATCCTAAATTTGAGCAGTTCATAGGCGTAATCAGTACAAAAGGTACCATTCGCTCCTCTGTCACCGAAAACGAACTGACTGCATCTTTTATGAAAGATTCTTTGAGCGCCTATATCGTGTGCGACGATTATCATTATTTTATTTTTAGCCACAGCCAAAAGTCCCGTTTAAAGAAAAATATAGAAGTTTTCTCAAATACACTGAAGTCTTATTTTTCCGACCATACTACAGGCGTCAGTATGCTCCACCCAAATACAGAAATTGATCTTTGCCTTAATGAATGTGAGCAGGCAATGAACACTGCAATATTTTTACATGAAAACCAAGTCACCTATGACGAAACCTCTTTGCTGCAGCTCCTCATGAAATTAAAAGATGCCCCTGAGCTTTATCGCTATTATGACAGCATGGTTTCCGCAATCAACACTTATAAGTCAGAAAACAACTCAACACTTTTTGATACCCTAAGAACGTATGTCCGCTGTCAGGGCTCTTATCAAGCAGCTGCCGAGGCTATGGGTCAAAAGGAGACCACTATCCGCTACAGAATCGGCAGACTTCGCCAAATTCTGAATTTAGAAGATGATATCGTACAGTTTCACACCTGTGCGTCCGTTCTTGTCATGATAGAACAGATTATGTGCAAGGGGTAAATCTCCATTGCACTTTCTCCCACACCGTGCTATGCTACTCTTACATTTCCCTTTTCGACATCATCAAGACCCCTTCACTACTTTGTCTTGGGAACGAATTCAATTTTTAAAACCATGTCCATTCCATCTGCCAATCTTTTTAAAAGATTTACTGATGGGTTTCTCGTGCCATTCTCTAGCTTACTGATATCTGCCTGATTAATCCCTGTGCGTTCAGCGAGTTCCTTTTGTGTCAGATTCTGTGATGTTCTAGCATTTACAATTGCTCTAATTACATCCAGTTCCGGCTGCATTGCTTCATATTCCTTTGCAAAATCAGCATCTTGCATTCTCTGCTCCTTAAAAGAATTTAATGTTTTCATTTTCTATCCATCCTCTCTATAAAAGCTTGCCTTCTTTGCTTTGCCAACTTGATTTCCTTGTCTGGCGTCTTTTATGTCTTTTTAATAAAACCATTCGTCAAGATTATTCTCTCCTCAAAATAGAAAAAATGCAAAACTCTGGCAGCATTACTTCCAACTTTGCATCGCAATTCAGAAATGCCTTCTGATAAATGTTTGCTATACGGTTCTCTAAGCGAATTTCCGTTTTCCTGAAGAATTTCCAATAAGCCTACAATCTTTGCCTGCATTTTTGCATCTAAGCTTAGAATGAAATTCTCAACAGGGCAATCCCCATTTTCTTTTTCAAAAAATTGAACTTGAAACATTTAATTCTACTCCTTTTATTCCATTATATGTTATATATGCCATATTGTCAACTCCATCTATCTCAAGCATCACTACTGTTCCCCCTGCTAAAACCGGTCGCAAAGAGAACTCACTCCCTTCTGAGGGTGGTGTCGTTAACGTCTCTGTTTTGCGTCATGTGAAACATTTCGATTATACTTTACTTCGCAACGCCCTCTGTACCGCTTTGCTCAACGAGTTGATTTTTATTTTCTCTTCGTTTTACCTCATTGTTCTCACAAACGCAATTTACTATAAAGTAAAAAAATAGGCGGGAACGCCTTATTACGTCCCCACCCGTTTATTTTTACTTATTTCACATTATAGATAAACTCTGCCCGGCGCTTGGAACCGTCCAAGTGTCTTGACATGGCCGTCTTGCCCTCTTCTACGTCTCTGTTCTTGATTGCAGTAAGAATCGCCCGATGTTCTTCCAGAATCTCGTCTAAATAGTCAGGCTCATAGTAAAGCGCCTTTCTCGTCTGGTCGATGTACTCTTTATAAGAGCGCAGCACCTGCGCCATAAAACGGCTGCCGGTGGCATTATAGATGATGTCGTGAAACCCAGTGTTGATTTCCAGCACCTTCTTTTCATCCTGGCGCACCGTATAAAACTCCATCAGGTCACATTGATCCTGCAGATTCTGAATCTGTTCTTCTGTGATTCTGCTTACTGCCCATTCCACGCACAGAATTTCCAGTGCCTTACGCACCGCGTAAATATCCTCGATATCCTGCTTGGTAAAACCCTTCGCAAAACATCCTCTATTTGGAATGTAATCAATGAGCCCTTCATTTTCTAACTGCTTGAACGCTTCTCTGATTGGCGTTCTGCTGACCTTCAGCTCTGACGCAATCTGTGTTTCCTTGATCTTTTCTCCGATTTTATACTCCCCTTTGAGGATTCTATCCCGGATGATATCTGCGATTTCATCAGTCAGTGAAAATACGTTAGAATAGTTATTGCCGCCGGTCATTTGGTTCTCCTTGTTCTCGAAAAATACTCTGCCCTTTAGTTATAACACTACAGAATATGATTTTCAAGTACTTGTGTGTGGAAATCGAAATCTTTTATCTGCAAATAATATTCCGCAGAATCCACCAGCGCTTTCATCGGGCAAAGTCCGATGATTTCTGTACCGGTAACAACTACGCCGTATCTGGCTGCTTCGGATTTTACCATTTCGGTGACTCTATAAAGCGGTGTCTGCTCATAATTGGTCATGTTGATGGAAACCTGAGCATATTTCTTGCCAGTCACTTCATCTTCGATTTCAAAGCCCATGGCTTTGACGCATTTCAGACCGCCGTCCTTTTCTCTGATAACGTTTGCAATGTTCTTCGCAACCTGCACATCGTCTGTGTTCAGATTCAAATTGTATGCAACCAGCGGCGGTCTTGCTCCTACTGCCATAACCCCTGCTGTCGGGTGAACTTTTCTTTCGCCGAAATCAGGTTCCCAATCAGGCTCCTGCACTTTTTCTGCCATGCCTTCAAACTGACCCTTTCTGATTTTTACGAGATTCTGTCTTTCAGGTCTTTGTGCGGAGTACTCATAGAGGAAAACTGGCACGCCTGCTTCATCAGCGATTCTTTTGCCGACTACCTTGGAAAGTTCTACGCAATCCTCTGTGGTGCAGTCCTTGATGGCAAGGAAAGGCATGACATCTACTGCGCCCATTCTAGGGTGCTCCCCTTCGTGTTTTGTCAGGTCGATGAGTTCAGCCGCTTTCTTAACCAACTTCACACTGGCTTCTTCCACGCCTTTTGCATCACCGATATAGGTGATAACGGTTCTGTTGTGGCTCTCGTCGGAGCTGTAGTTAAGCAGGGTACAGCCCGGTGTGGTTCTAATCTGATCCACACATGCCTCTATTACATCAGTTCTTCTTCCTTCACTGATATTTGGAATACTTTCAATAATCTGTGCCATTGTTCCTCTTTCTCCTTCTATCATCTAAAAATTACAGTGCTGCAGCCACTTCGTTATACAGACCGCTAGCAATTTTATCCGCCTCATCGAACATTTTCTGTCCTTCCTGTGCGTAATACGCTGCCTTTGCCTCGTCCTTTACGCCCGGCAGATTGATTTTTACATTGAGCCATGCGCCCTTGATGCAAGCCGTCAGGTTCAAAATGGCTACGCCCAGGTCGCTTGCTGCGTTAGGATTGGACTTTCCAATCATGGTCCTTGCTGTCATCAAACCCTCATAGCCCAACTGCATGGTGCGGAAAGGCACCTCCGTTGCCACCAGAGTTCCGTCCGCAATTGCCTGTTTTCTTGCCGCCTTTTCCTCATCAGTTTCCTTCGGCATTTTAAAGGCTGCGGAAACAAGATTGAACGCCTCGGTGTCCTTATCTACCGCCGCAGTCAATTCTTCGTAAAGGGCTGCGCCCTTTTCCTTTGCTGCTTTGCACACCTCCTGCCAGTCTGCGTACTTTTCCTTACCGATAGTAAGATCCGCCACCATCATGAACAAAGCCGCGCCCTGCGCACCTGCCAATGCACTGACAGAACCGCCGCCCGGCGCCGGTGCATCTGATTTCAAAACGTCCAAATATTCTTTTACCTGCATATCGATTAATTTCATGCTACTACCATTCCTTTCTTGATTACCTGCAATGCCAGATTAGAGCCAAATCTATAGCAAAGCATATCCATGTCAGGGGCGTCCCAGATTACCAGATCGCCCTGTTTGCCACACTCCAGCGTCCCTACTAGCTCACCTTTTCCAATAGCGCAAGCCGGATTGATGGTCACTGCAGTCAGCACTTCTTCCGGCAGCATGCGGTATTTGATACATGCCAGATTCATGACAAACTGCAGATTCAGCGACGGGCAGGATCCCGGATTAAAATCGGAGGCTGTCGCCACAGGTATGCCCATCTCAATCATTTTCCGCGCCGGCGCAAAATTTGCCCCTAAATAGAAGGAAGTTGCCGGCAGACACATAGCGGTCACACCGCCTTTTGCCAGAGACGCAAGACCCGCTTCATCGATGGCAATTAAATGCTCGCAGCTGGCTGCTCCCATTTCGCCTGCCAATACGCTGCCGCCGATTGCCTCAATTTCATCAGCATGGATTTTCAGCCCAAAACCCAGCTTCCTTGCCTTTTCCAGGTAGGTTTTGCTCTGCTCATAGTTAAATACCGAATCCTCGGTGAAGATATCCGCATAGTCAGCCAGCTGGTTTTCTTTTACATAAGGCAGCAGGTCCGTACAGAGCATATCAATAAATTGATCTGCGCCATTCTCCCGGTCCTTGTATTCTTCAGGAATGGCATGGGCTCCCATGAAAGTGCTCACAATATCCATCGGGTGATCCTCATTGAGCTTTTTCAGCACTTCCAGCATTTTCACTTCAGTATCAAAGTCCAGACCATAGCCGCTCTTTGCTTCGCAGGTGGTAACACCCAGCCCCATCATTTCATCGAGAAAACCTTCGGTTTTGTCGTAAAGTTCCTCAAAGCTTGCAGCCCTGGTCTTTCTCACGGTATCCAGAATGCCGCCGCCTGCTCTCAGAATATCCAGATATCCCGCGCCTTTCAGCTTCATGGGTATTTCATGCTGCCTGTAGCCGCCGAATACCATATGGGTATGCCCTTCCACCAGCCCTGGCGTCACCAGCCTGCCCTCTGCGTCGATGACTGTATCAGCTGTTTCTGCTCCTTTTGGCAGCACGCCGCCCTCGGTAATCTCACTGATAATTCCGTCCTCGATGAGAATAGCGGCGTCCTTCAGCTTTAGGTTCTCACCTTGCACTTTGCCGCCGTGACTGAAACTGCCAACAGGGGTCTGCAGCAATCCGATATTTTTTACAAGTACTGTTGCCATTTGGTGATTCTCCTCGTCTCTCTTTGTGTTTACTGACAAAATCTATGAATGGATCAATGTTTTGTCAGCATTTTCAGCTCAAACACTCCCATACTCATAGATTTTGCTGACAGTACTGACAAATTTCTATAATTTTGTCAGGTTTGTCAGGGTTTTCTTTCAAAATGCTGACGAAACTGACAATATTTTTGCTTTTTGTCAGGTTTGTCAGCATACGAAGACATTTCACATGATAAACCAGATTAGCCCACCCAAGGCTGCTCCGATTCTCACGATTATCCCGATTTATTTCACAAACTTATCAACTGTCGCTTCCACCAGTGCATCGTCAGCAAGGAACGGAATGGTGATATGTCCTTTTCCTGCGTAGTTCTTGTTGTATTCGATGGAAGTAGTCAGTGCGTTTTCGTTTCTCGCCCAGTTTCTTCTGGCAACGCCGCCCATGACGTCCCACATCATAGCAGATTTGATAATTTCGTCCACTCTTTCAGAGCCGTCAAGAAGCAGTCCGAAGCCGCCGTTGATGGCTTTTCCGATGCCTACACCGCCGCCATTGTGCAGTGCACAAAGAGACATACCTCTAGCTGCATTTCCTGCAAAGCATTGCACTGCCATGTCTGCCATGACATTGGAGCCATCCTTGATATTGGAAGTCTCTCTGAATGGGGAATCGGTACCGGATACGTCATGGTGATCTCTTCCCATCATAATAGGACCGCACTTGCCTTCGCGCACCAGCTTATTAAATGCTAGCGCAATATCCCTTCTGCCTTCTGCATCCTGATAAAGGATTCTCGCCTGGGTTCCAACGACCAGTTTGTTCTTCTTTGCATCGCGAATCCAAACCCAGTTGTCTCTGTCCTGCGCTCTTCTTTCCGGATTGATGCAGTCCATCGCCGCCTTGTCGGTTGCGTCGAGATCCTCTGGCTTTCCAGACAGGCAAACCCATCTGAACGGACCATAGCCGTAGTCAAAGAGTACCGGTCCCATGATATCCTCTACATAGGAAGGCCAGATAAAGCCGTCTTTGTCGTCGTAACCATTCTTGGAAATTTCCTTGATACCTGCGTCGTACATAGCTTTCATAAAGGAATTGCCGTAGTCAAAGAAATAGGTTCCTTTTTCGGTCAGCGCCTTGATTGCCTTGTAATGTCTGTGGAGTGTCTTGTCAACTTCTTTGCAGAACCTGTCTCGATCCTCATGGAGCAGCTCCGTTCTTTCTTCAAAGGTCATGCCCACCGGGCAGTAGCCGCCGTTATATACGTTGTGACAGCTGGTCTGATCTGACAGCAAATCAATGTGAAAATCCTTTGCGGCAGCAGCTTCCAGGAGGTCTACGATATTACCGTGATAAGCGATGGAAATGCTTTCTTTTGCCGCAATTTTCTCGTTGGCCAGCTTGAAAACCTCGTCGATGTCGTCCATGATAACGTCAACCCAACCTTGCTGATGACGGGTGACAATTCTGGAATAGTCCACTTCCGCAAAAATGCCTACGGCATTTGCAATATTAGCAGCTTTCGGCTGTGCCCCGCTCATGCCGCCAAGCCCTGAGGACACGAAGGTATGACCCTGTAAGTCACCCTGCTCTGCCACACCCAGATATTTTCTGCCTGCATTTAAAATGGTGTTGAATGTACCGTGAACGATACCTTGCGGTCCGATATACATCCAGCCGCCTGCAGTCATCTGTCCGTAGTTGGCAACGCCCATTTCCTCGGCAATTTCCCAATCGTCCAGATTGTCATACATGCCAATCATCATGGAGTTGGTGATAATAACCCTCGGCGCTTCCGGTTTGGACGGGAACAGTCCCAGTGGATGCCCCGATTCTACAACCAGGGTCTGGTCTTCGGTCAACTCTTCCAGGTATTTCTTAATCAGTCTGTACTGCAGCCAATTCTGGCAAACCTGACCAGTTTCGCCGTAAGTAACCAGTTCATATGGGTAAAGAGCAACCTCAAAGTCCAAATTGTTTTCAATCATGACCTGAAACGCTTTTCCTGCCAGGCACTTGCCCTTGTATTCGTGAATCGGCTTTCCGTAAAGTCTGCCCTCCGGTCTGTATCTATACGCATAGATTCTACCGCGGGTTGTCAGCTCTTCCATAAATTCCGGCGCCAGCTTTTCGTGCAGCTCCTCTGGTACATAGCGCAGTGCATTTTTCAGCGCAATCTTTGTCTGCTCCTTGGTCAGTCTGAATCCTCTGTCTGGCGCTCTTCTGATTCCTTCCGCAAAAGCCGGATGATCTGGATAGTCATTTCCCAGTCTAATAGTCATAGCCCCTTCAATGGTCTTGTTATCTAACATGCTTTTCCCCTCCATTTATTTCAAAGTTACTACCTTTTCCACTGCTTCAAGCAGGCTGTTATCCTTCACCATCCGCTCAAATTTTGCAAGCTCATCGTGCATGATTACGTCTTCCTCAATCGGCTCAGAAATGCTTCTGATGTAATCGTAAGCGGCTCTGGTTGCCGGCGCCAGATTATCAATGCTGCTTTCGCCGATTTCCTGTCTCAGCCAGATGCCCTGTGCCGCCGCTGCGATTTCAATACTGAGCACTTTCTGTGCATTGTCGAGCACCATTGCTGCTGTTCTTGCAGAAGTCGTTCCCATAGACACATGGTCTTCCTGATTACCGGAGGACGGAATGGAATCCACACAGGCCGGATGGTCGTAAACTTTGTTCTCGGAAACCATGGAAGCCGCTGCATACTGGGCAATCATAAAGCCGGAGCAAACGCCTCCATGCTTAGTGAGGAAGCCCGGAAGTCCCTCCGAAAGCGCCGGATTAATCAATCTTTCTGCTCTTCTTTCAGAAACATCGGCAAGCTCGGAAATCGCCATCTTCATGAAGTCAAATGCCAGTGCCATTGGCTGACCGTGGAAGTTTCCGCCAGAAATAACCTCGTCTTCATCAGGAAATACGATTGGATTATCCGTTACTGCATTAATCTCTCTGGAAACCGCATCATACACGTACTGCAGCGCGTCTCTGGAAGCCCCGTGAATCTGCGGAATGCAGCGAAGAGAATATGGATCCTGCACCTTAGTCGGCTGTACCCCCATAGCATTCTTGCTGCCATCGAGCAGGGTAAGCAAATTCTCCGCTGTAATTTTCTGCCCCTGATGTCCCCGCACATCCTGCACTTTATGGTCATACGCCTTAGTAATTCCGTGTAGCGCCTCTGCTGTCATGGCAGTGGCAAGATCTGCCACTTTCAAAAGATTCATTGCGTCCCAAAGCACGTTAACACCAACTGCTGTCATCATCTGGGTTCCGTTGTTCAGGGCAAGCCCCTCTTTGGCTGCCAGTTCCACAGGCGTAATGCCTTCTGCCACCATGGCATCCTTTGCGTCAACGATTTCCCCCTTATATTCCACTTTTCCAAGTCCAATCAGACCCAGCGCAATGTGAGAAAGCGGTGCAAGATCGCCCGAAGCGCCCAAAGAGCCTTTCCTTGGAATCACCGGATGAATGCCTGCATTCAGCATATCCAGCATAGTTTGAATGGTGGACAGTCTGATGCCGGAATTTCCCCTCGATAATGCGTTACAGCGCAGCAGCATAGCTGCTCTTACATACTCCCTCGGATAGGGCTCTCCAAAAGTGCAAGTGTGGCTGATAATCAGATTGCGTTGTAAGTCTGTCGTCTCCTCTTTAGAAATCAGCACGTTGGAAAATTTACCAAACCCGGTAGTCAAACCATAAATCACTGCGCCCTCATCCAGCTTTCGCTCGATGTAAGCCCGTGCCTTGTTGACTGCCTCCTTCGCCTGTGGTTCGATTTCAACTTTTTCATTTCCGCGGCATACGCGAATAACCTCTTCTACCGTAAGGTCACGTCCGTTAATCAAAACTGCCATCTTCTCACTCCTATCTTTCATTATAATTATTCTAATTTTAGTATTAATATGCTTTTCTTGACTCCTATTTTTTGTATCCCTATTATACAGTTTTTTTGCTCTGCGCGCTACTCTTTTTTGTCAAAAAGCATTGATTTTTTCAGCTTTTTCTTCATTTTTTATGTAATTATTTTCCAGAAAATGTATATATTTTTTCGCGTTATTCCTTTAAAGTTGTATCCCTTTACTATGTATATTTATTAAATTCAGAATCTTGATTCTTTATTTCCGTTGAAAAATCAGGCATAAAAAAAAGTACTACTGTCCTTTTCCCTTCCGTTCAGAAAAAAAAGAAGAATTCTTGGGAAATTCTTTAGAAAATTTCATATTTATACAGAAAAAAACGTGCTATACTATAGTCACTGATTAAATTGGGAGGCAAAATATGATTAGAGAAAAAAAGGGAATTGGTATTTTGCTCGCCGTGCTTTTTACCATGGCAGTGCTATGCTTTACAGTCTCAGATGCTCACGCTAGCACCTATACAGGCAAATACTGGCTCAAAGTCAACGAACAGCAAAACGTTATAACGGCTTACAAAAAAATTGACGGCAAATGGAAGCCGATTCGCGCCATGCTCTGTTCTACCGGTCTTGGCGGCACTACGCCCAAAGGGACTTTTTACACGCAGGGGAGATGGAACTGGGGTGAACTGATGAACGATGTGTATGGACAGTACTGCACCCACATCACCGATGACATTCTATTCCACTCCGTTTACTATACAGAACGCTTTGACAAGGCTTCGCAGGTCACCAGCCAGTTCAACATGCTGGGGCAGTCCGCATCCCACGGCTGCGTACGCCTTTCCGTCGTCGACGCCAAGTGGATTTATTACACCTGCAAAATCGGCACCAAGGTGACCATTTATCGCAGTGATAACCCGGGTCCGCTGGGAAAGCCTGCACCCATTAAGGTTTACACCGGTCGCTATAAATACTGGGATCCTACAGACCCGGACCCCGCCAATCCGTACTATATTATAGACGCGCCAACCATCAGAGTTTCTTCAAAAAAACCTCTGACGGTGCAATACGGCAAGAAAAATTATGACCCGAAAAGCTACGTCTATGCGGAGGATCCGAATACCTTTATGAACTTAAAGGGTTTCATCAAGGTTTCCAAGGTGGAGCGTTACTCTTCCAAGAAAGGAAAATATGTCAGCGATACTTTTTCCACAAACAAATTGGGAACTTATAAGATCACCTACACCGTCACTGCTCCTTACGGAAAAAGCGCCAGCACCACCGTGAAAATCAAAGTCGTGGACAATTTAAAAGCGCCCGTCATCTCCGGCGCAAAGAGCAGGACCGTCACTTGGGGCGATAAAAACGCTGTAAAAGGTGTCACCGCAAAGCAGGCTTCCGCCATCCGCACCAGTGCCATGAAGGTCTACATCAAAGCGCCCGGCGCAAAGAAATACAAGATCTATTCCTACCGGGACGCAAAGAATTACCGGTTTGCAAAGACCGGCAAATACTCGGTAAAATACATCGTCAAAAATAAATACGCCCCTTATAAAGCGGCGAAAAAGGTCATTACAATCACTTCTAAAAAAGGGGCAGTCAACAATGACCCACAGTTGACGCTGCCGCCGGCGTTTAACGCTGCTCTTGTCGGTACAGACGGCAGTTGCAATACACCTTTAGCCGTACAGCCCCGCATATCGACCGATCTTATCACCGGAATCAGCGCTGTTCATAACGGTAAAGATGTGACATCAAAGCTGAAAATTGCAATTAAAGGTCCTTCTGATGCTGATTTCCAACCAGTGACTGCCGAAGAAGCCGCAGCATGGATTTTCGACTGCGAAGGTGAATATCAAATTAAATACTCGGTGAAAAATGCTTATACCCCTTACCAAACAGTAAGTAAGATTGTGCTGGTGAAAGTTGGAGGCTGCTCTTGAAGCTGCCTCCTTTTTGACTTTTTTCTGTACGTTCCATCCAATATATATTAAAATATTGATATCATATTTTTTAGGAAAGAAAGGCTTTTTTATGAACCTTAAAAAACTTCCAACCATTGCCATAGTCAGTATCGTTCCCGGTTATCTTATGCACTACTACCTATTCTGTGAACTTCTTACTCGATTTGTATCAACCGGCAATCCACTGTATTTTCCTGCCATGTGGTTTTCACTTTTCTTCTGTATCGCATGTTTTTCAGCATTAGGTTACATCGTGCTTTATCACAAAATACCGAGATATTTATATTTTTCGTTAATAGCCCTTTACGCTGTACTTCTTTTTATCACCCTTTTCGGTCGCTCCGCACTCCATGCCGAATATATTTGGAATCCAGCAGACTCTTTTGCGGCATTGGGCGAGCCGGAAATGAAACTGCAAAGTCTATTAAATTTTCTTTGCTTTGTTCCTATGGGCTATTTCTTTAGGAAAATAAAATTCCCACTCATGATTTGCAGCGCCATCTTCCTGTCTTTTGCGTTGGAGCTTTTACAAGCACTTACTGCGCGAGGATTCTTTGACACCTTTGATATTATTCTGTATGTCGCAGGAATCACTGCCGGCTATGGAGTAACAAAACTGCTAAAGCTAGAGTTGTTGGTTGAATCAAAAATGAAATCTTAACCCAAACAGCAAATTCTTTCTAAAAATGTATAAGTCCATCATCTCTCACACTCAAATTTCCTATGAACCGCGCCATATACGCCAAAAATTTGGGGAAATTATTGCATATAACGCAAGTTTTTCGCCCGCAATTTCGAGATAATCCGTTTCACTGACAACACTCTTATACATTTTTATAGCGTTTTCTATAATCTCGGTTAAGAATCGGGGAAGCTCTTATACATATTTTAAGGAAAAATTGTCTATAGGTTAAACACCAAGCCAGTGCACAATGATAAAATAAGAGCCCTAAAGATTCTGTTCTTCAGGACTCTTGCCTATTACCAATTCATATTTATTTTTCAACATCTTTAATTGCTGCCTGCGCTGCCGCAATTCTTGCAATCGGCACGCGGTAAGGGGAGCAGGAAACGTAGTCAAGTCCTGTTCTGTGGCAGAACTCAATACTTCTCGGATCTCCGCCGTGTTCACCGCAAATACCCAATTTAATATTCGGGCGGGTCTGCCTTCCTTTTTCCACTGCCATCTGCACCAGCAAACCTACACCATCCTGATCAATGGTCTGGAACGGGTCATCAGGCAGAATCCCTTTATCCACGTATTCTTTAATCAGCTTTCCTGTATCATCACGGGAGAAACCGAAAGTCATTTGGGTCAGATCGTTAGTTCCAAAGGAGAAAAATTCTGCTTCTTCCGCAATCTCATCTGCTGTCAAAGCAGCTCTAGGCACCTCAATCATCGTGCCGATGTGATACTTCATCTGGCCGCCTGCTTCTTCTCTGCAAGCGTCAGCAGTCTTTACAACAGTCGCTTTTACATCAGCGATTTCTGCCTTGCTTCCTACCAGCGGAATCATGATTTCAGGTACGATATCTACGCCTTTCTCCGCAGAAACTTCAATGGCTGCTTCCATAATAGCACGAGTCTGCATTTCTGCGATTTCCGGATAGGTCACTGCAAGTCTGCAGCCGCGATGTCCCAGCATTGGGTTGAACTCGTGAAGCTCACTGGCTGCCTGCGCCAGCTTTTCATACGGAATGCCGGTATGAGCTGCCAGTTCTCTGGTGTCTTCCTCGGTCTGCGGCAAGAATTCATGAAGCGGCGGATCTAATAGACGAATGGTAACCGGCTTATCCTCCATCACTTCATACATGCCCTTAAAATCAGACTTCTGGAACGGCAGCAGTTTTGCCAAAGCGGCTCTTCTTTCTTCTTCGGTCTCCGCCAAAATCATTTGACGAATTGCCGGAATTCTTTCTTCTTCAAAGAACATATGCTCCGTTCTGCAAAGACCAATTCCCTCTGCGCCAAACGCCAATGCTTGCGCTGCATCTTTCGGATTGTCCGCATTGGTGCGAACCTTTAACTTGCGGATTTCATCTGCCCAACTCATAATCATTCCAAAATCTCCGGAAAGTTCTGGCTGAACAGTTGCAATCTGCCCTCTATATACAGTACCAGTAGATCCGTTTAGAGAAATATAGTCGCCTTCCTCCAAACGATCATCTCCGATTGTCAAAGCTTTACCCGATTCATCTACGATAATTTCAGAGCAGCCTGCAACACAGCATTTGCCCATGCCTCTGGCTACAACTGCCGCATGGCTGGTCATACCGCCTCTGGCAGTCAAAATTCCCTCTGCCGCAACCATACCAGCAAGATCTTCCGGAGAAGTTTCCTGTCTAACAAGAATGGCTTTTTCACCGGACTCTACAGCTGCCTCTGCGTCAGAGGCTGTGAAATAAATTTTTCCCGTCGCTGCGCCAGGTGAAGCAGGAAGACCCTTTGCCAGTACTTCTGCCGTTTTTTCAGCCTTTGTGTCAAAGGTCGGATGCAGCAATTGATCAATCTGCGCGGGGTCAATGCGCTCTACGGCTGTCTCTTTGGCAATCAGCCCTTCATCCACCATATCAACCGCCACCTTGATTGCAGAAACCGCCGTTCTCTTTGCCGCTCTGGTCTGCAGCATAAATAGCTTACCTCTTTCTACAGTAAACTCCATATCCTGCATGTCTTTATAGTGTTTTTCCAGTATCTCTGCGATACGTTCAAAATCTTTATATACTTCAGGGAATGCCTCAGCCATTTCTGCAATTGGTTTCGGGGTGCGGATTCCTGCAACCACATCTTCGCCCTGAGCATTCACAAGAAATTCTCCGTAAAGCTGATTGTTTCCGGTTGCCGGATCTCTGGTGAAGGCTACACCTGTACCGGAGGTGTCTCCCATGTTGCCAAATACCATGGACTGCACGTTGACTGCAGTGCCCAGCTTATCGGAAATTCTGTTGAGCTTTCTGTAAAGAATCGCTCTATCGTTGTTCCAGGAACGGAATACTGCCTTGATTGCCTCCATCAGCTGATCTTTTGGCTCCTGCGGAAAATCTCTGCCCACAGCTTTTTTAACCAGCGCTTTATAGCCAACGATAATTTCCTTCAAATCGTCAGTGGTTAAATCTACGTCAAAGGCTGCGCCTACTTTTTCTTTCTGTCCATCAAAGATAAAATCGAACTCGCTCTTTGGAATTTCCAGCACGACGTCGCCGAACATCTGAATAAAACGGCGATAGCTGTCATAAGCAAAACGATCGTTTTCTGTCAGCTTTGCCAGACTTTCCACAGTTTCGTCGTTGAGACCCAGATTCAGGATCGTATCCATCATGCCGGGCATGGAGAAAACAGAGCCAGAGCGAACGGAAACCAGCAGCGGATTCTCTTTGTCACCGAACTTTTTCTCAGTGACTGCTTCCAGTTCCGCCAGTTTCTCATAAATTTCTTCGATGATATCTTCGCCAATCATCTGATTTTCTTCATAGTACCGCGTGCAGGCTTCAGTCGTCACCGTAAACCCGTAGGGAACTGGCAGCCCAATCCTGGTCATTTCCGCCAGATTTGCGCCTTTACCGCCCAAAAGACTTCTCATGTCCTTGGATCCTTCACTGAATGAATAAACAAATTTTCCCATATGTTTTCCTTTCCCGCGTACTTTCTCTTAATCTCCTCGACGCATTATAAATATTTACCTACATTCTAATCTTTGTATAAAGCAAAGACAATAGATTTCCCAAAAGTTTTTAGAAAAGAAAGAAATTTTAATTTTAACTTTAAAAAGGAAATATTTATTATCCATATATTAACATTTTATCCTTATAAAGGAATTTCTTCTTGCCACTGATTGATTTTTGGAATATAATAGAAATACAGTAATAATATCCCATTAATATAGAACGGAGGAAGTAAATGACAGAGAATAAGCTGTTGACAGCAGCCGAACCTAAGAGAACTTATCAAGACAGTATCTTTCGCATGCTGTTTTCAGAAAAAGAAAATGCCATCGAACTTTTTAATGCACTGGAGGGAACTGACTATGGTCCCGACACCGAAGTGAGGTTTTTGACCTTAGATGACGTCATTTATCACGGCATTAAAAATGACCTTAGCTATGAGATTGCAGTTGCATATCTGGTATTTGGAGAACAGCAGAGTACTATATCTGCTAATATTCCACTCCGTATGCTCCGCTATTTGGCGAATAACATCGCAATACTACTAGACAGTAGAGCGTTTTTCAGACAGGGTCAGGTAAAAATCCCGACACCACGGTTTTTCGTCATCTACACGGGAAGCGAGCCATGGGACGTGGACGAACTGAGATTATCATCCAGCTTCATGGGAGAGCCAAAGGAAAATTCCGTAGAATTAGTAGTAAAAGTCATCAAAGTGGTGTACAATGAAGGAGAAGAAGAGGAAGCGGAGAAAAATCCTGTATTGCAGAAAAGTACTAAGCTGAGAGAATATGGAATGTTCGTTAGGTATGTGAAAGAAGGGCTTTCTGCAGGAAAGGACAGAAAAGAAGCAGTAGGCGCTGCCGTAGAACGCTGCCTCAAGGAAAACATCTTAGTGAATTTTTTAAGAGCTCATAGCGCGGAGGTGGAGAAGATGGCATGGCGGAGCATAACCATGGAGGAATTCATAGAGATTAGAGCAGAAGAAGCTGCGGAGATTGCCGCAGAGAAAGCCACAAAAGAAACCACGGAGAGGGTGACCAGGGAAGTGACCGAAGAAGTCACTAAAGAGGTCACTAAAGAAGTCACTAAAGAAGTCACTAAAAAAACCTTGGAACAGACCACACTCTCCAATATCCAATCTCTAATTAAAAATCTTCACTTAGACCTTGAACAGGTCATGGACTGCTTGGATATCCCCCAAACGGAGAAGCCAAAATATCGTAATTTAATTAACACGATAAATAACTAAAGCAAAACGCTGAGATGAGCCGTACTCTCTCAGCGTTTTATATTTTCTATGCTCTTGCCTCTGCTGCCTTTGCATGACCTTCCAGCCCTTCTCCATATGCCATTCTAGCAACTAGCGGCGCAATTTTCTTCGACGCTTCGAGACTCATGCTCTGGTGCGTACAAGTTTTTAGGAAAGTACCTACCCAGACGCCGCCAGTATAACGTGCTGCTTTTACTGTCGGCAGAGTATGATTGGTTCCCGACGCATAGTCACCAAAGACCTCCGCTGTATTGCCACCGATAAATAAGGAGCCATAATTATACAAATCCTCTATAATCTCATTCGGATTTTCAATATTGACCTCTAAGTGTTCCGGCGCATAATCATTGGATATCGCCACGGCTTCCGCCAATGTATCTACAACTACAACTTCACCGTAGTCGTCCCAGGATTTTTTTGCAATGCCTGAAGTAGAAAGGATTTTCAGTTCTGCCTCTACATCTTCGATGACCTGTTTGCCAAAGGCTTCATCGGTGGTTACCAGAATACCCTTAGCATTGGGATCATGCTCCGCCTGTGCCAAAAGATCGGCAGCGATAGTCTTGCTATCTGCTTTCGCATCTGCAATGACAAGAACTTCACTAGGTCCTGCTACAAAGTCAATTCCAATCTGTCCGTAACACTGGCGCTTTGCTTCTGTTACATAGCGATTGCCTGGTCCTACAATCATGTCCACCGGTTTGATTTCTTCTGTACCGTATGAGAACGCAGAAACAGCCTGCGCCCCGCCTACTGCATAAATTTCATCTGCGCCTGCAAGATCCATAGCAACCAGCGTTTTGTAGTGAATCCTCGAAGTACCTTTTACTGTCGGTGAACATGCTGCAACCCGCTTCACGCCTGCCACTTTTGCAGGTGTAATCAACATCAGCGCAGTGGAGTAAAGAGGATAGCCACCGCCTGGCACATAACAGCAGCAGGATGTAACGGGAATAATTCTGTGCCCCAGATAAATCCCCGGCTGTGGACTGAAATTCTCTAATTCTGTCACAGTTCCTCTCTGTGCCGCTGCAAATTTTTCTATATTAGACTTTGCCATGCGAAGATCTGAGAGTTCCTGCTCTGTTATCTGTTCATAAGCCTCTTCAATTTCCTCTCTGCTGATTCGCAGCATCTGTCTATGGCAGTCATCAAATTTCTCGTTATATTCATGAAGCGCCGTATCACCGCGCTGGCATACATCATCTATAATCGCAGTTACACCATCTCGTAAAGCCCGGTTATCTTCTGCGGTTCTCTCTTTGGATTTCTTCAAAATTTTCATCTTAAATACACCTCTTGTCATTTATTACATTAACATATTAAAGCACCCACCTGTCTGTTGTCAAGAGGATTCACAATAAAACTGTAGTAGCTCCTTCGATTCTACCAACGCCAACTTCGCCGCTTTTTTTCTTTATTTTTGCGTTGCCCCTATGCAAAATTCTCAAAAAAAATCTTTCAAATTGGCGTCATGCAATCTTACTTGTCTTTAACAGGCTTTCTAATATAAAGAAACAGGAGCCTGGTCGGCTCCTGTATGGTTCTTTTTAAATTAGTCTGCAACGTAAGGCAGTAATGCAACGATTCTTGCTCTTTTGATTGCAGTGGTAACTTCTCTCTGATGTACAGCGCAAGTTCCAGTGATTCTCTTAGGCAGGATTTTGCCTCTCTCAGTGATATACTTCTTGAGTTTTTCTGTATCCTTGAAATCGATTACTTCTGTCTTATCAGCGCAGAACTGGCATACTTTCTTTCTTCTCATGCCACCACGTCTTCTATCCATCATGGTTCTTATCTCCTTTCCTTAGAATGGAACGTCTTCATCAATTGCCTGGAATGAATCCGGCATCTCTTCCGGCATGCTGCTGGCAGCCGGCTGATTGTTATAGCCTGAAGAAGCGTTCTGTCTCGGTGCGAAATTACCGCTGCTCTGCGGTCTGTCGCCCCACTCTAAAAATTCTACTCTGTCTGCCACAACATCGGTTGTGTAAACAGTGACGCCGTCCTTGTTCTGATAGCTTCCGGTCTGGATTCTACCCTGAACGCCGACTAATCTGCCCTTTGCCAGATACTTCTCGCAGTTCTCTGCCTGTTTGCCGAAAACGGTCACGCGAGGAAAATCTGTCTGCTTCTCTCCGCCTGCTCTTACAGGTCTGTCAATAGCAACGGTAAAGGTTGCAACTGCCATCTGTGTGCTTGCAGTATATCTGACTTCCGGGTCACGGGTAAGTCTTCCGATTAGAACTACACTATTCATTAACTACACCCCATTCCTTATTTTGCGTCTTTGTTGATGATGATGTGTCTCATTACATCGTCGGAAATTCTCAGTCTTCTGTCAAGTTCCTTAGGTAATTCTGTGCTTGCTGCGAATTCGATTACAACGTAGTAGCCTTCGTTCTTCTTCTGAATCGGATAAGCAAGCTTTCTCATGCCCCAAGTGTCTACTTTCTGAACTTCTCCGTCAGCTGCAATGATACCCTGTACCTTCTCAACTGTAGCTTCCTTCTTAGCATCTTCTAAAGTAGGATCGATAATGAACATAACTTCATAATTTGTCATTGGTTTCACCTCCCTATGGACTAAATGGCGTAAGCCCCATGCCTACGCAGAGATTTTGCACAAAATCGTGCCTTATTATTATACCCGCAAAGCAGCGGCCTTGCAAGTCTTTTTTGCATTATTTCCAAAGCTTTTCCGGGTACAGCCCCTTATCCTTCATGGACTGCAGCGCATCAACTACGCTCTGCTTATCTTCTTTGTATGTGACGCCATACCACTTGTCATGGGAGTGAAGCACCTTTACGGTCGCCTTATCCTCTTTAATTAGCTGATCCACAACCCCCGGCAGGAAATATTCTCCTTTAAGAGGATTCTCGACCAGCGCTTTATCCAAAAATGCCGGAAAACGTTCCTCCATTTCACGGACAAAGGACTCTGTAAAACCCCAGAAATTCATAGAAACGGTGGTTCCTTCTTCCAAAGCCTGCCAGGTTACTCCATCGTCCTCTGTAAAGGCAATGCCACCGTCACGATACATAATCTTTGTACGTTCCACGATATCCAAAAGCTGTCCATTTTCACCCACTTTGCAGACGCCGCGAGCTACATGACCGTTTTCGGTCAAAGTTTTCTCCAGATTATAGCCAACCATGCAGTAACGATATTTTCCGTCATCCTTCGCCTGGTCCAGATAGTCGTAGATGATCTGAAATGCACCTGGTCCGTAGTAATCGTCTGCGTTGATAACCGCAAAAGGTCCGTCAATGAGTTTGCGTGCACTGAGCACCGCATGACAAGTTCCCCACGGTTTCACACGCTCTGCAGGAACCTGATACCCCTGCGGAATATCTGTAAGCTCCTGAAAAGCATACTCCACCTTCATGTATTTTCCTGCGCGCTGATCGATCAGTCTGCGGAAATCTTCTTCATTTTCTTTTTTAATGATAAAAATCACCTTCTCAAAGCCCGCCATCATGGCATCGTAAAGAGAAAAATCTAAAATGATTTCTCCTCTGTCGCTGATTGGATCTATCTGCTTAAGTCCTCCGTACCTGCTGCCCATGCCTGCAGCCATAATAACCAGTACTGGTTTGTTCATACCGTGCCTCCTTTATTTTTGGTGAAACATCAAGTTTTTTGATAGAAAAAACTTCTTCCTTGTCAAAATTTTTTAATCAAATCTATCTTAATTAAACGATTCAATGCAACCGAAGCCTCAGCTGTTATTCATTCTGCTTCGCTAACCTAAGAACATTATACCAAATATCCTGCGATTCACAAGTGCAAAGAACAGCGAACTTTACTGCTCGTTCGCCTCTGTGCATATATCCATCAAAACAGCCAAAATATGCACAAATCCTCGAGCAAATGTGCATATTTTTGATAGTTTTTCTCCTGAAATGCATTTTTTCCTATAAAAAACTATCAAACAGCAGTTTTACTATCGCCTTACAGCTCAGAATGTGCATATATAACGTAAAAACCCCGAAAATATGCAGACCGATGTGCATATTTTCGGGGTTTTCTTTAAAAATATGTATTTTTTCAGTGCTCTCCCCGTCTAATACAAAATATCGTTATTTTTAATCTTAATTTTCTTCGTTTCGTTCAAACTATGAGTTTCATTTACCACGTAATCTACAAAAGCTCTGTAAATTCCCCTCGGTTCTTTGTCCTGCAAATATACCAGATAAGTATTATATTTAACTGGAACTTCAAGAGGAATGGCTGTGATTTTGTCATTAACAATCTGTGCAGCTGTGGATTCTGTAGCAAAGGTAATACCCTCGCCGCTGGAAAGCATATTGATAAGCAAATCTCTATCAAATGTGTTTTCGAGGACGACCTGAAATTCAGCATTTCTATCCGCATATATCTTGTGAAAATCATCGTAAAGATTTGTCGTTTTCTCCCCTACAAGTACCGGTAAGTTTGACAGATCTTCCGCCGAAATGGCATGATGCGCCGCAATTGGATTATTCCGATTGATAATCACCAGTAAATCCTCTTCAATTAGCGGAATGTAGGTCAAGTAGTCAACCTTATCCTCCGGTCTCAGCTTGACAAGGGCGAAGTCCAAAGCCCCTTTTTTGAGGTCAGTATAGGCACAGTAATTATCAGAAATTCTTATGGTGCCGACAACATTGGTGCTTGATTTATAAAAATCTTTTACGATTGTAGATACCCCAACGGTCCATGAAAACGGAAAAACAGCGACATTAATTACCGCTTTTTCTGACTCCTCATTGCCATTGAATTCCTTCATAAGCACATCGATAGCATCCACAACCCCTCTTGCATATTTGCAAAATCGCTCTCCATCTACAGTTAAATAAATATTGTGATGATCCCTTACAAAAAGGGCCGTGTTCAGTTCAGACTCAAGTGCACTGATTTGCTGTGAAATATTGGACTGTGTGACATACAGAGCCTGCGCGGCTTTTGTGAAGTTTTTCTGCTTTGCAACCTCTAACACGTAATAAATCTGTCTAATTTCCATAGTCGTATCTCCCCTTAGTTCAAGTCACAAATATAGCTGTCATTACTTTCACTAATGATGTCCATTATAACCTTTAATTTCCTTTTCATCAATAAAAATATTACAATTTATTATGAAAAATCTCTAAATTAAAATTCAAAACTGAAGAAGGAGGGATATCGCCTTGATTATACCAGAAAAAATCAGTGAAATTCTGGAAGATGTTATCACAATAAGACGGGAAATTCATAGAAACCCAGAGATTGGATTTGAACTGCCCAAAACCTCAGCTCTGGTAAAAAAAGAACTTTCAGCCTACGGTGTCGATGAAATTATCTGCGCCGGCAAGTCTTCCGTCGTAGGCACGATAAGAGGTAAAAAAGGACCCGGAAAATGTATCGGTCTGCGATGTGATATGGACGCACTTCCGGTTTTAGAAGAAACAGGTCTTTCATTTTGCAGCCTGACCCCCGGCGCTATGCATGCCTGCGGCCATGATTTACATACTGCAATGATGCTAGGAATTGCAAGAACCCTGTGCGATATGAGAGATAAGTTTTCTGGCACGGTAAAGGTTATCTTTGAAGCAGGTGAAGAAACGCAGCCCGGCGGCGCTATTGGAATCATCGAGTCAGGTGCAGTAGACGATGTTGACGCTTTTTTCGCAACCCATGTCATTCCAAGCGATGACAACGTTGGACTGATAGGAATTAGAAAAGGCGCCGTGACAACCTCCGCCGACGAAGTAAAAATCAAAATTCACGGAAAAAGCAGTCACGGTTCACAACCGCAAAATGCAAACGACGCAATTTTAGCCGCAACGCAGATTAACCTTTTGTTGCAGCAGATTCAAGCGAGAAATATCAGCCCATTGGACACCTGCATATTGTCCATGAACCTGATTCAAGGGGGCGCGGCAATCAATATCATTGCCGACTATTGTTACATGGAAGGTGCACTTCGCGCTTATACCCAAGAAGCCCGCACCATCGCAACAGAAAAAATTCGCGAAATCTGCAAAGGTATAGAAACCCTTTCCGGCTGCAAAATAGACGCCAACATCAGCTTGGGCTATGACGCCTGCTACAACGATGAAGACCTCGTCGACCTAATCACAGGCACTCTAGGTGAGGAAAATTACTACATCCTCAAAGAGCCTATGTCCTTTAGCGAAGACTACAGCTTTTTCGGAACAAAGACCGGAAAGCCATCTGTACTTATGTTTCTAAATGCAGGGCATGCACCGGGAATGAAAGTCTCCGTACTCCATCGCTCAGACTGCACCTTTGATGAAGATGCAATGAAATATGGAATGGTGGCAATCGTTAACAGCGCACTTGCATTTCTGAAAGAATAAATTTAAATTGTAAAGGAAAGGAGTTATTATGGTACTTTATAATGCTTTCTTGGCGGTAGTAATCGTTGGTATCGCCTACGTTATCGGTGAATGGGTATCCACAATCACACGTGCATGGGTCCCTTCCGTACTGGTAACCGCAATCATCTTTTTAATCGGTTTTTGGACTGTAATTCCTAAGACAGTATCCGAAGATTCGGGACTTTCTTCCTTCGCTGGCACAATTGGCGTACTCATGTTCATCACCCACATCGGTACGGTCATCAGTCTAAAACAGCTGGTCGAACAGTGGAAAACCGTAGTCGTCTGTCTGGTCGGTCTTGTCGGTATGGTCGCACTATGCTGGTTCATCTGTCCAATCATCATGGACAAAAACCTTGTTATTGCAGGACTTCCGCCTCTAACCGGAGGTATCGTTGCTGCACTGACCATGCAGGGCGCTGCCGAAGCTGCAGGATTAAAAGAAGCCGCAGTATTTGCAATCGCAATGTACAGTGTGCAGGGACTCGCAGGATATCCTATCACCGCTTTATGCCTGCACTCAGAAGGCAGAAAGCTTCTGAAAGAGTGGCGTTCCGGTGATTTGAACCTTTCACAGAAAGAAATTGACAAAATGAAAACTGTCGGTCTTACTACCATCGCAGATGACAGCGGGACTAAGAAATTAATCCCACCACTTCCAGACAAATTTAACACTCCAGTTTTCATCATCGTAAAACTGGCTCTCAGCGTGTGGCTTTCCAGTATTGTCGGACAGCTGATTCCACAGATTCCTACAATTGTGTGGTGTCTGATTATTTCAGTCATTTTGACAAGAATTGGCTTCCTTGATACCAGTTCAATGACAAGAGCAAATACATACACAATCTTCATGTTTGCAGCTATGTTAAGCGTATTCTCCGGTCTTGCTGACTGCACGCCAAGCATGCTGAAGGCCCTGATTGTTCCAATGCTGATTATGATTGTAATCGGTGTTGCCGGTATGGCGCTGGCTGCTTTCATCATTGCAAAGCTGTTCCACATGGACTTCCAGCTTGCCTTTGCAAATGGTCTTACCGCTTTATACGGCTTCCCTTGTGATGCAATTATCACAAAAAACACTTGCAACTCACTGACTGATGACCCGGACGAACGCGGATATCTGATGAGTAAAATGTTCCCATCCATGGTCGTCGGCGGATTTGTAACAGTTACAATCACATCTGTTATCTTTGCAGGCTACTTTGCAACCTTGCTGGGCGGCGGTGGAATTACAATTTCATAGGTAAAAGGGGAGCTGCCTGCTGATGCATGCAGCTCCTTTGTTATACATGCAGCATTGCCACGCACACACCGCAGACTGCAGAAGGCGCAGCACCCTGCCCGCGCCATGGTCAGTGCGGACGTGACCGAGCCTGTTTGCTGAAATCAAGAAAATGTTTGTCGATTCGCAAACAAGCCGGCAAGAAGAAAAAGTTGCGAGTATTAGATTTTAGTACCTATTCCGTTTTTTTGCAAAAAAGGTATCAAAACTTAGAAGTTACTTTATACTAACTAAAAGGTTTTGAGCAAATTAAACGAAATAGAAATGGAATTCTTCGTTCTTTTTCGTTTTCTAAGCAGATATTTTCATAAAAACTTGCCATATTATTAAAGTAATTTCCTCAATTTCCATATAATAGATATCATGATTTAAAGAGTTTGATACCTTTTTTACAAAAAACACTTAAAAGTACTAATGACATGCTTCATGCGCCTTTCATGCGTTTTCCGTACCAATTTCCTTGTTGCCCTTGTTAAAAGATGTCCGGTCAGCTATAATATTATCATAAATGGGAAAACAAGGGAGGAACTCACTATGATAAAAGCCATGGAAGCAGCGGAAAGAGATGCTGCGCTAAAAGTTGCCGATTTGATGGCTGCAGCTGCAAGGACCGCACCTAAAGCCAGTGGAAAAGATAAAATCATCACATTCATTCTTACAGGTGATGAAAAGCAAACCCTTGCTGAAGAAATGCGCAAAGTCGCCGCCCAGCGAGGCGAAGAATTTATCGAAAGAGACTCCTATAACGTGGAAGATAGCCACTGTGTAGTTCTAATCGGCGCTGTGTCTAATCCCTTTGGACTAAGTGACTGCAAGATGTGCGGTTTTGAAAACTGTGCAGAGATGAAAAAGGCAGGCGCCAACTGCGCATTCAACATCACTGACCTGGGCATTGCCGTAGGTTCTGCAGTCTCCGTGGCGGCGGACCACAGAATCGACAATAGAGTCATGTACTCAGCAGGCGCTGGCGCTCTTAGGATGGGAATTTTCCCAAAAGACGTGCGGGTCTGCTATGGCATTCCGCTGTACACCGGCGCTAAAAGTATTTTCTTCGACCGGGGAGCTGGCGCTGTGCTGCTGTAATCTCACATGCAGAAGCGCCAGAAGTATTAATCTGTCTGCTCAAATAATTTCAGCATAATATCACAATAATTCTGGGCGCTTTCTGTCATGATATAATCCGCTCGTTTCAGCGCCAGCGCCTGTTCTGTTGCACCGCTTCCAAGAATGATCCTTGCCGGATCCCCCGGTGCAAAGTCCATAATAGCAAAGACAAGGAAAGTCGCCCCAATCAATACTGGAATTGCAAGCAGCAGGCGTTTTATCACATACTTATACATACCTATTTCCTTTCTGCTTTCTGAGGTTCCCTGCTTACACCCATACCTCTTCTAAAACTCTCAGCGTATTTCCGCCAATTACTTTGGCAATCTCTTCTTCACTGTAACCTCTGCGGATTAACTCACGTAAAATATTCCAGGAAGCCTCTGTCGGATTTTCAAGATATGCCACATACGGCACCTCATCATACGGTACACCTGGATCTGAGTCATACTTAGTAGAAAACAGCTCGTCAAAGGCATGATGCATACCAACATGGTTCCCGTAAAGTGTATCCGGTCCGAAGCTGATATGATCAATACCTACTAAATCTTTAATATACTCAAAATGCTCCATCACCGTTTCCAGAGAATGGGTCATGCTCTGATAGGACATGGTCGTGTGCGGAGATGCCTCCACCCCGATTACACCGCCGTGCTTTGCAATCTCGATGATGGTTTCATCTGGAAACATTCGCTTGATGTTCCAAACTTTCTGCGCACCAAGATGGCTTGCAATCAATGGTTTTTTTGAGTATGCCGCCACGTCGTAGGCGATTTTCGGTCCGCAGTGAGAAACGTCGATGAGCATACCGATTTTGTTCATCCGTTCCACACAGGCTTTTCCAAAGACAGTAAGACCGCCGTCTACTTCCTCTTTTAAACCGCATCCCAGTGCATTAGCCTCAGAATAGGTAACCCCCAGCTGACGGACACCCAAACCGTAAAGTACGTCAATTCTGTCGATTTCATTTTCAATCGGTGCCGCGCCCTCTACCACAGGCACCCAGGCAATCTTGCCTTCCTTCTTGGCATCGTAAATATCCTGCACTCTTTTGCACTGTACCAGAAAGTCCTGATGCGCAATGTCTGCAAGATGCATCGCCAAATCATGAATTACATCGTTCCACTTCCAACCTGCCATAGAAGACATCAGACAAGTTCCATCTGCCAGATTGTCAAAGACGCAGTCCAGATTAGAATACGCAAGCGCCTCATACGCAATCATTTGCCGTCCACAGCGATATGCATCCATAAATTTACTCGGATGTGACATATCCTCCGGATGATAACACGGATGCTCATGCAGAGAAATCATAACATGCCGATCTAAAATTTCGCGATACATTGCCTCCTGCTCGTCGTCCAATTCTACAACGTTCCTTCCTGCCCAGTCCCATTTCGGCCAAGCCAGTTTCGGATAATCAACACCTTCCTCTAAAAAAGAAAAGGCACGGTATCCTTTGTAGCCTCTTTTCATTTTTAATTCCATTGATGCACCTCCTCAGAATTTTTTCTTCATACTGCATGATTTTAATACTTTACTACATTTTACCATTGCTTTTTTGTATGCTGGTAGTTCAAAAAATAATAGGGGGTATTGCGTCTTTAGCAATACCCCACTGTATTTCTTTACGGTCTATGTAATCCTCTATGCGCCTGATTCCGTTGATAAGATAGGAACTCTGTTTCAAACTGCAGGCAATCATCATCATAGAAAAAACGCAGCTATCTTTATATGTACAAAAGATAGCTGCGCTCGCCATATCTATTCTATTTTATAAAACTCATATCTCGCTACAAAAAAGACGTTTGGGAATCGTCTCTGAAATTTTGATTTTATAGGATTAATTAAGTATAGGATTTTATTTTTAGGACTTTTTATGGGTAGAAACTTTTCCCAAACAGTTCTTTTCCTCTATGTTACTATTCTAGCAGAAAATAGTCCCCTTGTCTTTGTAATATTTTATAATTTTTTATAAATTTATTTGTCTTATAGATAAAAAAGAGACTCTTATCAAATACTTTTTTGTAAGAATCTCCCATTTTAATCAAAATATTTTCCTAATCAGCCGATGGGTTCAAAATCCTCTGCGCCGTGCTTGCACAGCGGACAAATATAATCTGGAGGTAATTCTTCCCCTTCATATACATACCCGCATATCTTGCAGACATAGCCTTTTACTTTCGGCTTGCTGTCCGGCGCTGGTTTGATGTGATCGAAATAATACTGATAGGTTGCTGAAGGTACATCGGAAAGTACTTTCTCTTCGGTCACTTCACCGATAAACATCAGATGAGTGCCCAAATCTACAGTCTTGTTTACTTTAACGGAAATCACAGCATTCGTCCCTCCGGTAATATACAAAAGACCGTTTTCGCTTCTTTCTGCGTCAGCATAACCGCTGCACTTATCCGTATCCTTTCCGCTGCTAAATCCAAAATGCTTAAACACTTCAAATTTCGCCGCCTCGCTGAGAATAGATATATTAAATACGCCAGTTCTTTCAATCATACCACAGGTATAATTTGCTTTATTGACGCAGATAGACAGCTGTTTCGGTGAATCAGTCACCTGCATTGCCGTATTGATGATACAGCCATTGTCTTTGTCTCCTTCTTTTGCAGTTAGGACGAAGAGTCCATAACTGAGTTTAAACATTGCACTCACTGCGTTCACCTTTTCCCTTATTCCGCTTTTTCCTCAAACACATCTTTGCCAAGTCCGCACAAAGGACACACCCAATCTTCTGGAATATCTTCAAATGCAGTACCCGGCTCGATTCCATTGTCCGGATCACCTACTGCAGGATCATACTCATATCCACATGCTCCACATACATACTTTTTCATAACATCGTCCTCCTTTAATCTTGATTGATTAATAAATAAATTTTGATGGCTGCTGCCAGATTCTGATAGAACTCCTTTTCATTACTTTCAGAATCCAGTTTTTCCTGAAGTTTTCCGATTCTGTACCGGATGGTATTCTTGTGACAATACAGCCTTTCTGCTGTCTCTATTGTGTCACCTTTTGCTAGAATATATTCGACTGCCGTACGAAACAATTCTCCATCCTTATCTTCTTCTTCAAAAAGCGGCGCCAGATAATCTTCCATATATGCTGCCATTGATTTGGTATGCATGCCAGGAATAATTAATCTGTATATACCCGTTTTTTCATAATACTTAACAGGAACTTTTTCAATTTCTGCAATTTTTTCTGTCCAGAAAGCCTGTCGCACTGCTTTATCAATATTTTCGCCTGTTGGCACAACCGCACTGACTCCCACAGTCATTTCCCTGCCAATCAGACCATATGCGATTAGCACATCATCAAACTGGGCTTTAAATCTGGACGGATTCTCCTCATCCTGAGAAAGTATTACAAAGAATCGATTCCCCAATTTCCCAATAAAGGTCTTGCTGCGCAATTTCTGATCAGGCTTTGCTCGTTTGATCATATCTGAAATCTGCGTCCCTGCGATTTCCTTTATCTTCACGCAAAGAACCAGCCTGACAGGTCTCAGCTGTGAGCTCATTTTCTCCTGGGCACACTCTGCTTCTTCCGCAGAAAATTCCCGCAGCAGCATATCAGAAAAAAGGGCTTCCGCCTGCAAAACGATATCATCTCGTTCCACCAGATTTTTTACGCTAAAAATAATATCTTCAAAATATTCGTCATGCGAAAATTCTAAAATGGGAAAATTACGCTCATCAGCATAGGCCAGTGCTTCTGCAGGAAGCTCTTTGAAAAATACCGGTTTATAGGCAAGTACCTGCACATTCTGCGAAATCAGTTTTTTTATAGTCACAAGCACCAGCGCCGGATCATCTTTGGCAAAAAGCAGACTGGAAAGCACCAAACTGTTGCCTTCAAAACTGTTGGCTCTGTACTCTTCTCCCTCCTGCATAAATTCAAAATCCAAAATTTCCGTCGCCGTAACGGCTCTATTTAAACCCTTTTCGCCTGCCACGATTTTAAAATTCTGCATGATTTCTAAATTCAGCAAGTCTTTGATTGTAACAGCCATAGGAACTCCTTTATCCTCTGTCGGACTTTACGCATCAAAAAGAACAGTTGATAAATATCTTTCTCCGGAATCCGGCAGAATCACGACAATGTTCTTCCCACAATTTTCCGCTCTTTTAGAAAGCTGCACCGCCGCCCAAAGCGCTGCGCCGGAAGTGATTCCTGCCAGATATCCCTCTTCTTTTGCAAGGCGTCTTGCAAGGTCATAAGCGTCATCTTCCAGAACAGGAATAATTTCATCAATGATGCTCCTATCCAGCACATCAGGCACAAAATTTGCGCCAATCCCCTGCAGATTATGACTGCCGGTTTTGCCTTCCGAAAGCAGCGGCGAATGCTTCGGCTCCACCGCGACTATCTTTACCTCCGGATTTTTTTCCTTCAAAAATGTTCCGCAGCCGGTAATGGTGCCGCCCGTGCCCACGCCAGCTACGAAAATATCCACCTTACCGTCCAGCTCTTCCCAAATTTCCGGACCTGTGGTATCAACATGGGCTTTAGCATTTGCCGGATTGACAAACTGCCCTGCTATGATACTTCCCTGAATTTCCTGATGCAGTTTCTCCGCTTTATCGACAGCGCCCTGCATGCCCTTTGCGCCTTCTGTCAGCACAACCTCTGCACCGTAGGCGGCAAGGAGTTTTCTCCGCTCCAGACTCATCGTCTCAGGCAGAACGAAAATTGCTCGGTAGCTCTTCGCCGCCGCAATAGCAGCAAGACCAATTCCTGTATTTCCACTGGTCGGCTCAATGATAGTGCCGCCCGGTGCCAGCAGTCCCTTCTCCTCAGCATCGGCAATCATACTCATCGCCGCCCGATCTTTGATACTGCCTGCTGGATTAAAGGCTTCTAATTTTCCATAGATTGCCGCATTTGTCTGCTGGCTGTTTTCTATCTTGTGAAGCCGCATAAGCGGTGTTTTTCCGATGGTTTCGGTAATCGTGTTATAAATCATCCTTTTGTCCCCGCACTTTTTCTAAAATAATAATAGCGATACATAAATAAGCTGCGCCCAGAGACCATCCTCCGATAATATCTGTGGGATAGTGCACGCCTACATAAACTCTGCTGCAGCCGATTGCAATAATCAGAAAACCGAGCAGCCCCGTCAAAACGTTTGCCAGCTTTCTATTTTTGCAGTACCTTCGAATGAGATAAATTAAAATCCCATAGCATACCAATCCATTCATGGAATGCCCGCTGGGGAAGGAATAGCCTCCCTCTTCAATGAGACGCACCGCAAAATCCGGTCTCGGTCTTTGGAAAATCTCCTTTGCCGCTTTATAGACGACAGTAGAAGAAAGAGAAATTACCGCAAAGGGAATTCCCATATTCATTCGTGTAGATTTTACCATAAGCAAGAAAATTCCCATAAGACTGACCGTCTGCCAGTTTCCCAGATAGGTTATAGTAATAAGAACTCGGTTTAGCCCTGGATTTCTGCCAGCATACACCCATTCTCTGATAGCCGTATCAAAGGATAGCACCTCGGCAACAGAAATTTGATATGCAACATAGGCGAAGCATAACAATGCTCCGCCTATGATAACTGCTCGAATCTGTTTCTTAGATTCCGAATTCATCTAACAATCCTCTTTATTTGAACTTTACTGCTGTTCCATAAGCGATGACCTCAGCAGCGCCCTGCATAATTGCAGAAGACGCAAATCTCATACCGATTACTGCGTCTGCACCCAGGCTTTCGGCTTCGTCTACCATTCTCTTGGTAGCAATCTGTCTGGCTTCCTGCAGCATTTCTGTGTAGCCCTTCAGCTCACCGCCAACCAGTGTCTTAAAACCTGCCCCGATATCCTTTCCCAGATTCTTGGACTGTACTACATTACCTTTTACCAAGCCCAGCACATCAAACTCCTGTCCCGGAATATAGTCAATATTTATCAGTTTCATATAAAATACCTCCTACCATATCTTTTGCGATTTGTTTATATTATACTCCTTTTTCGTAGATATTTCCACTGGTTTTATTGTTTCTTCCGCTCTTTATCAGCTTTCCTTAAACCCTGCGCCAACCACTTCATTAGATTCCATAATGATAATAAACGCTTCAGGGTCTATCTCCTTTGCCATCTTCCTAATTCCGACCATTTGTTTCGTGCTACATGCACACATCACCACATTTTTTTCCTCCTCAGAAAAACTCCCTTCTGCCTTTATCAGCGTTGCGCCTCTGCCGGCAACTTCATCAATGCGTTGCGCTATTTCTCTCGCACAGTCGGTAACGATGAGCGTCATTTTTCCGGCAGAAATACCATACATTACCCTGTCTATTACTGCAGCCATAATATAACTGATCAGCATACCGTAAATCAGCCCGTCTACGCTGCCTGATACGGTTACGGCGCCCAGAATTATGATAACAGCCTCCATCATGAAAGAAATACTTCCAAAGGAAAGATGCGGCTTTAATACCTTAGCTGCCATTAAAATAAAATCCGTTCCTCCCGTAGATGACTCACGCAGATAAATCATTGCATAGCCAAAACCAGCAAGTACTGCTGTGCAAATAACGGCAAGAATCGGTTCCCCATGGTAAACAGGAAACATCGGCGCTACTACGTCCATGATAAACGAAGTAATAATAATCGTCCTTAAAGAACGCAGCAGAAAAGCCTTTCCGAGAAGCTTATAACATAGCAGTGTGATAGGTATATTCAGCACTAAAGATACGGCTCCAATAGGCAGCCCAAAGAGGTGGTAAAAAATCAGACCAATTCCGTTCAGTCCCACCATAGGAAATGCCGCCGCCGAAGCGAAGTTGTATGCACTGAGTGCAATTAAAATTCCTCCAACAATATCTACAGCAATATCAATACAAAGTTCCTTTATATTTATCTTTTTCATTTTTAAGTCCTCCTATTACATAAAAGTTTCAGCATACTCCTCTATACAGTGCTTGCACCTAGTTGCAGCCTTCGGACTCAGGGCTGCCTTCTCTCGCTCCATACGGTATTTCTATCAAATTTTTACTGTAAGTATAAATTTCCTTGCGATTCACAGGCATCCCCCTTTCTTTTGCTCATGCGAAGATGAAAGAAAAAACGCACTGCCTATTGCAGTCCGCTTTTCAATATTTGTTAACTATATATTATCACATATTGTCACTATTTGCAATGGTCTAATATGACCAAATGACATCAGAAATTCCTGTATGGGGATTGCAGTTTTTCTTTGCTTCCTTTCTCAAAGAAAACCTTACCTTTTCTATAGATATTCTACCCCTTTATGTGGTATGATGAAAGTAACAAAAAATTTGCATCGGAGGAGGGTCAGGAATTGAAATTACTTAGAAATATACCGAAAGGATACAAGTTATTCCGTTCTGTCAGCGTGTTCAACAATTATTTAGGGAAAATCGAAGCGGCAAAGAATGCCGGCGATGTAGAAAAAGAAAAAGCTATTATCGGGGAAGGCGTTGCCCTTTGGATTCAGCGTCTTGAGGAACTCTTCGACATTACATTTCACATAGAAGGGCAAGAAAATATTCCAAAAACTGGTGCCTGTGTGTTTATTTCTAATCATCAGGGGTATGCAGATATTATAGCGATTTTAAAGATGATGGACGGTAAACAGGTCGGCTTTATTGCAAAGGACAGCCTTGAAAAAATGCCATACTTCGGAAAATGGATCAAAGCCATTCGCGGCGTTTTTATCAAACGGGGTGATGCCAGAGAAGCCTTGAAATCCATACAGGCTGGTGTGCAGACCTTGAAAGAAGGCTTTTCGCTTGTAATTTTTCCGGAGGGCACCCGAAGCCAGTCAGCAGAAATGGGCAGCTTCAAACCCGGCAGTTTTAAGCTGGCAACTAAGGCTAAAGTCCCTGTCGTACCAGTTGCCTTAAATGGCACCCGCCACCTCTTTGAAGACCGCGGCATAATCACAAATGGTGCTGTCATCGACATAAAAATCATGCCGGCAATTGATACTGCCTCCATGGACAGACACGCCCTTGCGAATATTAGCCACCAAGTAGAAGATACTATTAGAGAAGCCCTTGCCGAACTGATCGAAAGGGAAAATAACAGAAAAGAAGAGGAGAGATGAATATGATTAACTTAACAAAAGATAATTTTCAAAGGGAAGTTTTAGAATCCGATATTCCTGTTGTCGTAGATTTTTGGGCACCTTGGTGCGGTCATTGCATTAACTTGATGCCTATTATTGAGGAACTGGATGAAGAAGCAGCAGGCAAATACAAGGTCTGCAAGCTTAACATTGAAGAGGAACAGCCTCTCGCAATCCAATATGGCGTCATGACCATTCCAACCTGCGCAAAATTCGAAAATGGCGAGGTTACAGCCAAAACCGTCGGCGCGTTGCCGAAGGCGGCATTGCTTTCACAGCTGGGACTGTAATGAATAAAAGGCAAAGCTCTGTCCTGATGGGAATAACCATTAAGACAGAGCCTCTTTTTTTCTTTGATTTATCCACATGCTTGTCCATACATGTGCATAACTTTTATCACAATTTTCCCCTTATAATTGTCCCATTTTGACAAACTTATCCACATATTCCACATAGTTATCCTTTGCTTTACGCTACCAGCGTTCCGAATTGATATACAGGCAGCAGACTCCATGATTTGGCAAAATCCAATCCCATCGCGTATAGCAGCGGTGGAATAACCAGAAGCAGTCCTGCAAGGCACATGGTTATCAGCTGATTTTTCAATTTCGCTGAAATCAGTAAAACCAACATAATAAGTGCCATCACCACCAAAATCCGCATCAGCAGAACGATACCAATCCACATAATCAGCGGCATATCAAGTTCCGCACTGCGATAAGGCATTAAATTCATCGTTGAAGCACCAAGATGCTCCATCGGACAATGCATTGCCACCTGCAGAATATTGCATCCAAAAATCACTACTGTTATCAGAAGTCCTGTCAGCATCGTCACTTTTATTTTTGCGCCCTGGATTCGCCTTTTCCCGCAAGCTGTCGCAGACAACACATTCCAGGCACCGACCTGATCCTCCATGGCGAAAGTGCAGCTGAACGCCAAAATCATACACAGTGCCAAAAGAATGTAATCAGTCAGCGCGTCCGCCGCTCCTCCTTCCGAAAATCCAAGTAAAAGCAAATAGCCCGTATCATAGACGAACTGTCCGTCTCCTGTCTGGCGAATCCACTCACACTGCGCCAGGATTTTCTGAAACGCCGGATAAAACGCCGTTTCCCTGTGATAGGGTTCCAGCATAGCACTGCCCGTCTGCTGATCAATTTCCCCTTCCGCGATCAAGCCCTCAATCCGCTCAATTTCCGCGAAAGCTTTCTCATAACGCGCCTGTTCCCTTTCAATCATCGCCTCTTTTTCATCTGTCAAATCCCCAGAAAGCTCCATCATCATATCCTGATAGTAGCTTTCCGCGCCGCTGATTTCATAAGGCCTGGAAATATGCTGATAGCCGATAAACACGGTAAACAGCAGCAAAATCACGATGCTTCGATGCATGATAAAAATTTTCCAGCTCTCATGGCGAAACAATCCGCCATACGCATCCAATCCTTTTTCTTCCTGCAAGCTGCGCATCTTTTTCCCAAACTGCCGTCTGATTTCCCCATACAATTTTGCTGCCCGACTTTTCCTCTGTGCCGCGGAAAGATTTTTTCCCCTTAGAAACAAGACTATACTGCTAAAGACGCCACCCGCGCATACCACGCACAGAAATAAAAGCGTTGCCGCAAGCCGCGATACGGGAGTCCCAAAGAAATTCAGATTCAGATATCCGCCGAGGAGTCTGTCTGTTTTCATCGTTCCATAGAAATTTAGGAATTTAAGCCAGTTGTTCCAACTGTTTGCGGGAATTACACTGTACAAAAATCCACTGATTCCAAGGCACAGTCCTCCGGAAAGCAGCGACATAAAATTCTGTCTGAACGCAATCGCCGCAACCAAAAGCAATGTGCCAAAGGTAAAAAGCACCAATGCCTTCAGCAATAAATTAAAAACTAAAAATCCCCCTATGGATAACTTTAAGGTACTTTCCATATACGGCGCCAGTGACTGGAGGGGTGCGGACAGGTCAACAAAACCTGCTGAGGCAAAACTCCAGGCAAAATCACTTCCGTATAAGCAAAAAGTAACCATTAAACAGTGTAGCGCCAGCGCGCCCGTCTTTGCTCCAATTGTGGAAAACCTTCCTCGTGCCGAGGAAAAAGTAACAAGAAACAGCTTTTTCTCCCGCTCCTCGTAAATCAGCGCGCCGCCAAAGAAAAGGACCGCCAGATATAACAGCAAATCCGATACGGGAAATTCCAAGGCAAAGGAAACCGGCGTCGCCAGCTGCGCTACAGGCGTAATTTTTTTCATCGTCTCATAGTCTTCCGACTCCTTTTCCATATTTCTCGCCGCAAAAGAGGTCGTATCCGCCGCAAAAATTGAAATTCCAGACAAATTTTCCTTCTTCTTCGCGATTTCTTTCAGGAAATCCCCATAGTTCTCTACTTTCTGAAAATCCCCATATACACCTTTAAGCATTGCCGATTCTTTTTCCAAAGAATTCGTATAACGCAGATACGTTCCGGAAAGATACTTCTCGTGGTACTTTTCAAAAACTCCCGGATGCTCCTCTGTCAGCGCTGTTTCCATCCGTTTCGCGAAGTCATCGCTGCGGGAACGCAAGTTGAGCATTTCTGCCACCACGCTATAGTTCTCAATTTCTTCATGGCGCTGAGCCAGCCACTCGCACCGCTGCCCAGCATTGACCCCCGACAAATCCTGATTCAGCTTTTTATAGTCGGAAAGCCCCGGCGAAAAATCCCCCGGTTGACTTAAAAACCACAGAAAAAACAGATTGACAAAGAAAATCAACAGCATGACCAAGCAGAAATTTTTCTTTCCCCAGAATTTGCGGATCTCAAAGGGTATCAGCTTCACCATGATCTGCTGCCTCCTCTCCGAAAATCTCCATATATATATCCTCCAAGTTCTCTGCGCCATAGCGGGCTTTTAGAGCGTCCACACTGTCCGCGTCGGCAATTTCGCCGGACTTTAGGAAAACAATTTCCCTGGCAATAGACTGCACGTCGGACACTACATGGGTCGCAATGAGGATAATTTTCCCCTTGGAAAGTTCCTGAATTTTTTCCCTAATCCGCACCCTCTCTTTGGGATCAAGCCCCGCTGTCGGTTCATCAAGAATCAGCATCGCAGGATTTCCCATCATCGCCTGAGCAATCAGCAGTCGCTGTTTCATACCGCCGGAATAGGTCCCGATAGGATAATCCAGCTTATTTGTCAAATTTACAGAAGCCGCCACGCTTTCAATTTCCGCGGAAAGCCCCTTCTTCGGAATCTCTTTCAGCACGCCCAGATAGCTGAGAAATCTGCGGCCTGTGAAGCCCTCATAAAGCCCCTGCTGCTGGGGTGCGTACCCCAAAATCCGCCGGTAATCCACGCCCAAAGCTTTCAGCGTTTTTCCGTTCCACAGCACCTGCCCCGTATCAGGTGTCAGGTTTCCTGTAATGATATTCATCAGCGTGGATTTTCCCGCTCCGTTGGGGCCAAGCAGTCCGTAAACTCCTTCGGAAAGCTGCAGGCTTACACCCTGCAGCGCATATTTTTTCCCATATTTTTTAGTTACCTCGCATATCTCTAACATATTCCCCTCCTATTACATGCCATTACTGGTCATCTTGATTTTCTCATATTTTTCTTTACCGCTGTAAAGGTCTTCCTTATCAATTAAAGCGAATTTATTGGCGTGAATGTTATCCTGATCCGGATAGATTGGATCGATTTCCGCGTCGTAATCATAGACGACCAGGAATTGAGTCGGCGTTTCAGCCCTGATTTCCAATCCGTAATTTCCATAGTGATTTTTTAGCCCGGACTTTTCTAAAGACCCGTCGTCCAAATGGATAAAATAGTTAATTGGATCGGTCAGGACTCCATTGTCATCGCTTCCCCACGGCCAGCAAATCAGCACGTCATCATAAATATCGTTGAGATTGTTGTAAGGCGTCTTGCAAAACTCCTCTTTCTTCCCAGTTTCGATATCCATTTTCCAGATGATATCCTCCCCTTCATTGGCTATATAGAGGTACTGCCCTTTGCTGAACAAATTTCCCAGTTTATCGTTCTTGTGCCTATAAATCTCTTTTTTCTCACCGCTCTCAACATCAAAGAGCATATACACCGATTCTGATGCCAAAAGGGCCTCTCGCATCTTATCGTCATCATCCTTTTCTTCTTCCGTCAATTCGTGATCATACTGCATGTAACTGAGTAGCAGCTGATTTTCGTAACAGCCAACGATTCCACTATCTTGCTCCATATCGCAAATCTTCTCTTCTTTCCAGCTATCTATATCCACTCTGAGCAGTCGTCTACCCTCTGAGGATACGGAAGTAGTGTTTGCGTCCTTTTTCTCGCTTTTTAATTCCTTTGCGATAAAATACAGTCCGTTGTCATCATTGAGAATCGTCTTCTCTATCGTCAACCCCTCCTCAAAGGTATAAACTTTTTCCCGCTGCGTGCCATCAGGTTTCATTCTGTAAAGGACTGCCGGTTCGCACGCCAGTGAATTGTCAATTGGAGATCCGTCAGCGATAGCGCTGTCATCATAGCTGATTGTAGTCGACGTCACTCCATCATTATCATAAGAATGGGTAAATAAATACAAATAATCCTTATAATAAAACAGCGAGTTTTCCATTCCCACATTGTCTCCGCCGATATAGGAAGTACATTCCTGCGTATCGTGCTTGCAGCCGGGACTGTTGCAAAGGTATACCTCCTGCTTGCTCTCATAGTCGATGTACATCAGGTTGGTGCCTTCTCCATTGATGTAGTAATAGCCGTGGTCTGCCTCGCAGTCATTGTAAATAGATTCTGACGTTAAAAGAGATAATTCTCCCCTGATTTCGCTGTCGGCATTTCCCTTTTCTCCTACGCCTCCAGTTCCTCCGCCGCTTTTACAGCCTGTCAGCGTTCCCACCGTACCTGCTGCAAGTACTGCGCAAAGCAATGTCAAAAACAGTTTTTTCCTCATAAAAAAACCTCCTCATATTTTCATCTTCTGAGGAGATTTTAATAAGAAAAAGTCAAAATTCCGTCAAGGTTTTCCTTCTTTTTATTCTTTTTTCGCGAGAATTGTTATTTCAACCTGTCCCCCGCCTTCCGGACGATTAGAAATCTTCAGCGCGCCGCCGTGCTTTTCGCAGAGAATTCGGCAAATAATCAGTCCCATTCCCATGTGAGCGCCCTCCTGATTTACCGCCAGATTATATCGATTTTTCACTTTCAACACCTCCGGTGAGAACCCAGGCCCATCGTCAGAGACAGAAATCCGCAGCATTTCATCGTAAAACGCCGCATGAATCCAGATTTTTTCTTTCGCGAATCGCAATGCGTTGGTAACAATGTTTTCTAAAATACGGTAAAGAATCTGGCTATCCACCATGATAGAGCATGGTTCTATGGAAATCTCAGTTTCTACAGAAAGCCATTTTTGCTCCACCATATTGGCAAAATCCTCCGTCATGTCAGAAAGTAAATCCGGAAGTCTACAGGGTCTTTTTTGTATTTCCAAATCCTCAAGACGCTGAATATCACAGATTGATTCGGTATAGCGGCTGAGCCTCTTTGCGGCGGCGGAAAGATTCGCAAGCGTATGTCCAAGCTTCTCAGAAGATAGACTGCCGGTCTGGGCTTTCTCCTGCAAATATTCCGTATACCCTTCGATAATTGCAATCGGGTTTCGCAAATCGTGGGCAAGAGACGCCTGCAGCACTCTCCGTTCCTCCAGCATGTGCCACAAAACCCTGTTGTTTTCATACATAGCTTTCCGCATGGCTTCAAAGGAATCACAGAGCCTGCCCATCTCATCTCGGCTTTCATAGTACACCTCAAAATCCAAATTCTCCTCTGCGATATTTTCTGTCGCTTCTGTCAAAATCTTAATAGGCGGATCTAGCTTCTTCCGATAAAACCAAAGGGCGGAAATCAGCGTTCCGGCAATAGAATACAGCGCGGGCAACAATACCTTGCAGGTGGAGAGCCCAGAATACGCTACTTTCCTTTTCGGTGACAAAGAGTCATAACTTCGTTCAATTTTCTCGATGGAATAAGTAGTCACTTCTCTTCCGATTTGAACCAAAATCGCGTCAAGCTGTTCCTCTAAGGTTGGCGCTTTCACTTTTTCACCAAATTCCAACCGTAGTTTCTGTTCTTTCTGATTCCCGCTTTCATCGACAGTCAATATATGAAGATAGGCTGCATTAGCGTCCGGCAAAATGGCCTTCTGCAGCCTACCACAACCCCATATTGTTACAACGGACAGACTGGCAATAACTGCAACTGCTATCAGCATGGTACTGATAAAGGTATGCTTCAAAGATTTTTCTTTCCTCATTTATTCCACCTGTAACCCATTCCCCAAATGGTTTCTATATACTCTTTCCCTGTCGCTTTCACAAGCTTAGCCCTGATTTTGCGAATGTGTTCCTTTACCACTGCGCTGTCACCCTCTGCTGCAAATCCCCATACTTCCTCATAAATTCTTTCCCTGTCAAAAATTTGTCCAGCATTTTCAAGCAAAAATCCTATAATTAAGAATTCCCTTTTAGAAAGAGGAATTTCTTTCCCCATATAGGTTGCTTTCTGCCCTGTCAAGTCTACCATCAGGTTTTGTGACGTCAAAAGAGAAATTTTCTTTGTTCCTCTGGCATCCCTGCGCAAATGTGCCTCCACCCGTGCCGTTAGTTCTGCCAAACTAAATGGCTTTGTAATATAATCATCCCCACCAATAGAAAGCCCATTGACCTTGTCCTGCTCTGTAATTCGTGCGGTCAGAAACAAAATCGGACAACATACCAGACCTCTGACCTGTTTACAGAACTCCAGTCCGTCGATGCCTGGCATGTTAATATCAAGTAGAATTAAATCCGGTTTTACAGAAAGCTGTGCAAGCGCCTCGTCCCCGTTTAGCGCCGTGTAAACCAGATATCCCTTTTCCCGAAAATGATTCGCAAGAAGCTCTGTCAGGCTTCTTTCATCATCTACCACTAAAAGCTTTCGTGTCATGGCTGTCATTGCTCTCTTCCTTTCCTACTCTTTTCTTTAATTTTACCAAAGAAAAGTCAAGATTTTGTCAAGAAAAAGAAAAAAATACGGTCTGCCATATAATTTCTTTGGCAGACCACACTTACTCATCTTTATTCTGTTTTAGTCATCCCAGTCGTCATCGTCCCAGTCATCATCGTCATCCCAATCATCATCCCAATCGTCATCATCATCAATGCGTTCCTTATCCCAGTCAATAATCACCCCTGAGGAAGCGTTAATTTCAAATTCATACTCATAATTACCCAAAACTGCTTCGCCTTCATAGATATAGATTCCATCGTCCCTTTCCAGCTTCAGTTCTGTGATGGTTGCACCCGGAATCTTTGCAAGAACGATAGCTTTCGCTTTTTCGAAAGAAATTTTTCCACTTTCATTTCCGCCGGAAGTACTGCTTCCCTGAGAATTTCCATTGCTGGAGTTTTGATTATTGTTTCCACCATTTCCGTTATTGGTGCTTCCGTTATTCGTATCATCACTCCAATCATCTTTGTCATCGTAGTTAAGGTAAGCGTCATGCTCATTCTCTAAGGTAACTTTTCCGGTCTTAGCGTCCACGATATAGTCGTATTCGATACCGTCCTTTACCAGCTCAACCTCGTAATAATAGGTTCCGTTCTTTTTGTCTAGGTCAATATCCTTGATAAAACCACCGCCAGCAGCTTGCAACACAGCCTTTTCAACTTCGCCGTAGGAAAGGAACTCTCCGCTCTGACTATCGTCTTTGTCATCAGTAGGAATGGTCACTGCTGTGCCGTATTTTACAGTACTTTCCAAAATAACGCCCGTCACCGGATGCACTTCAGCATCACCATAAAAGTCATTAGACTTAAAATCCGCCTGATATTCATACAGTCCATTGTCTTTCTTTAAGGTTACACTGACGCTGGTAACGCCGGCAAATTTTTCTTTAATAATCTTTTCCACATCGGCTTCCTTCAGCTCTACCTTCTCGCTACCCATGTCGTCATCCAGCTGACTTTCCACCTTTTTCACTTTTTTCGTGTTCTTGCTGACTTCTACCTCAAAGCTTTCGCTGTTGCTGTCATCGCGGAACATAACCTCGTATTTGTTCTGTTCCTCCTCGCTGGTCACAAAAGTTGCTGTTTCCGGCACGTAGCCTTTGGCAATTTCCTTCGCTTCATCTAAGGTCAGCGCCTGTGTAAAAGATGTCGATACAACGATAGCGGCAATCACGACTACAGCAACAATTGCTGCTGCAATGCCGGTTTTTTTGTTCACAAATTTATCCATACTATACCTCCATAAGAATTTTTCCCTTAGGTTTATTCTCCCGATTATGTGGATAGAATACACCCGAAAAATGAAAGGAAAATGAAATTTTTTCGAGTTTGGGAAAAATTTATAAAAGCGGTGTCATATACAGCGGTAAGAATAAAATCCCATTTTCTTCCTTTAAATCTCCTCCATGTAATACATAAGCCACATGCAGCTATTCTTTATATTTATTCTTGAATTTCTGTAAAGAAACCAAAGTATAATTTTTACCTGATTTCACCTCTATTGGTGAAATATTATGTCTTGTGCTAATTTTGCTTTTTGCAATCAGAAAATCAATTTTCATACGAGATGCCGCATCTTCTCTGGAAGAATTTGTGTAAAAATAAAGCTTATGCCCGCTTGCCGCAAGCATCTGCGCTACGATGTTTTCTACAATCATGCCTTTGTTTACTTCCAGTTTATCAAATAAAAGTTTCTTATAAATTTCCTCACCTACTATGCCGTTTTCATCAAAAGCATGGCTGATTAGAAGCCCTGTATCTGCCATATAACATTTCAGACGCAGGCGATCCATATTCAGACGCAGACCAATATTGGGTTCCGTGGAATTATAGCATATGTTTACAATCATTGCGTCATTTAGCCAGAACAAAGCATCCTCATACTCCCGATAGCGAGCTTCTTTTTTTAAGGAGGGTAATTTAAATTTCTTATCATGTTTTTGCAGCTGTGCAGGAATATCGTCAAAAATTTGTGCAACTTTCATTTCATAGCCCGCCGCATGCTTCATAATGTCAGCACGATATAGCTCCAATATATCGCGCTTTATTCGATCAACTCTGTCGAAATCGCGTCCTTGCACATAAACTGCTACCGCCTGAGGCATTCCACCAACAATAAGATACTGCCTGAAGTAATCCATTGCCTTCCGATGAAATGCCTGACCCACAGGTTTCTTCTCATTAAAACGATTTCTTATATAATCCATTATCGTTTCATTCCCCAACGCCCATAATAATTCTTCAAAATCAAAAGGAAACATTTTCATATGGCGTTCTTCAGAAGGTATTAAAATATCCTGCACATTTTTCTTAATTGTCATCAAGGCGCCTGTTTCAATATAATCATAACGACTGTCTGCGACAAGATATTTAATCTCTTTGCTGACGTGGTTAAAGTCAATCAAAATATAGCTTTTGTATTCTGCCTTAGCAAATGCCTCTGCAATATAACTTTTGCCAACGCGGCGTGCACCATCAATTAGCAAAGCAGTCTGTCCCTTATCAGTTTCTTTCCACTCTAAAATCTTGTTATATAGCTTCCTTTTCATGTCCTCATCTCCTTTATTTCACGAATTCAAGATTTTTTGGTTCTTTTATGGATTCTTGAAAAAAACTTGTATTTTTTCACAGATAAAATATAATAAAAGTGTAATTCTAGTGTAACTGATTTGGAGAAAACTATTATGAAATTACTTATTGTAGAAGATGAGAAAAGACTTTGCCAGACGGTCGCCAAACACCTGAAGGCAGAGGGTTATGCGGTGGATTTTTGCCATGACGGAAAAGACGCTTTCGACTATATGGCAGGAACCGAATACGACGCAGTCATTTTGGACATCATGCTGCCCGGACTTGATGGCATTTCAGTACTAAAAACCATGCGAAGCCAAAAGGTAAAAACGCCGGTGCTTTTGCTCACTGCAAAAAATACCATTGAAGATAAAGTAAAAGGTCTTGACAGTGGCGCAGACGATTACCTGACTAAACCTTTTTCGCTGGAAGAGCTTTCCGCAAGAATTCGTGTCATGATACGCAGAAGCGGAATCGAAAGGGTAGACAGTCAGATTTCCGCAGGTCCTCTGACCCTGGATACAGACAGAAAGGTTGCGCTGCGTGAAGGAAAAGAAATTCCCCTCACTGCAAAAGAATACGCCATTTTAGAATATCTCATGCACAACAAAGGCATTGTCCTTTCCAGAGACAAAATGATGAACCACATCTGGAACTACGACTACGAGGGCAGCAGCAACATCATCGATGTGTACATTCGCACTTTGCGAAACAAAATTGACGCTGACTTTGAGGTGAAACTGATTCAGACCGTTCGCGGTCTTGGCTATGTAATAAAGGACGAGACATAAATGATAAAGATGAAAAACAGTTCCATCAAAAAACGGGTTACGCTGTACTACTCTCTTGTCCTGATTCTCATTACGTTGCTCCTGACAGGTGTATTTCTTCTCACCGCTAGCAGGCAGGTGACACTGGTTTCCAAGGACACCCTTATGGGCGCTGTACAAAACTCCTTTGATGACATCGAATGCAAAGACAATATCATTCAAGTGGACAACGATTTTGACGCTTACACCAAAGGCGTTACTCTGCTCATTTACAGTGAAGGCGGCACTCTAATAAAGGGTTCCACGCCGCGGGATTTTCCTTCCTATATGCCACTGCAAAACGGTGATTATCAGGAATTTGATTCCGGCGAGGATATCTGGCTAATTTATGATTTATATAATACTTTCGAAAATGGACAGGGCATTTGGGTCAGAGGCATTTATGCCATGGACGGCACCCTGCAAACTTTGCGTACAATTATTTATGTCACTTTGGTTGCACTTCCGCTGCTGCTTCTTGCAGCTATTTTAGCAGGGCGCAGAATTACCAATCGAGCCTTTGTTCCTGTTGCGAAAATTACCGCCGCCGCAAACACCATCGGCACTGGACAGGATCTGTCCAAACGGCTTCCGCAGGGCGAGGTGAAAGACGAGCTTTACGATTTATCACAGACTTTAAACGACATGATGGAGCGGCTGGAAAACGCCTTTCTGGCTGAGAAAGAATTTTCTTCCGACGTTTCTCATGAACTGAAAACACCGATTTCCGTTATTTTGACGGAGTGTGAATACACCTTGCAGCAAAATCGCAGTGCAGCTGAATACCAAGAATCCCTCGAAACGATTCAGAAGCAGTGTAAGCGCACCATGTCGCTGATTCAGCAGCTTTTGCAGATTTCCCGCACGATTAATCGCGCAGACGCTATCGAACAGGAGACCTTTGACCTCTCTATTCTTTGCGAAAGCATTGTCAGCGAGCTTTCTCTGATGGCAGAAGAAAAAGGAACTACCCTGCAGTGTGACATTGCTCCGGAAATTTCTATTTATGCCGATGAGACGCTACTCATGCGCATGATTATGAACCTGATTACCAACAGCATCAAATATCGCAGAGAACAAGTGGATTCCTATGTAAAGCTGACCTTGCGCCGCAGCGACAACATCGTAATTACAGTGGAAGACAATGGAATCGGAATCAAAAAAGAAGACCTGCCGAATATTTTCAACAGGTTTTATAAAGTCGATAAAGCCAGAACTGCAGACGACGGCAGTTTTGGACTGGGCCTTTCTATGGTAAAATGGATTGCTGAAACCCACGGCGGCAGCGTCAGCGCAGAAAGCGACTTCGGGCAGGGAAGTAAGTTTACAGTTGTGCTGCCCCTCGGAAGTTCTGTTGCTGAGAGGGTTCGCTAAGACCGGCAAAGTTTGTTGAAATCATGTGCATGAAGATTACGCATCGCCTTGATTGCGTACCAAGGGATTTCTGAATGCTTTTCCAAAAACTCTTCACTTAAACGCGAAACAAGTTCTCCAATTTGGATAATGCACATAACAATAATTTAGCATTTTACGGATAATTATAACATTATCCATTGAATCTCTTTTCATATAATAAAATCTCTTCCCCTGAAATTTTATTTAGAAATTCCTTGTCATTAATACCTGTTGTTACTACATCAACATGACAACTCAAAGAATCCTCCAACTCATGGACAAAGGAAAAATACTGGATTAATCCTTGTAAATCCCCTTTATCTATAAGCAAATCTACATCGCTATCATCGTCCGCTTCCCCTCTTGCGTAGGAGCCAAATAAACTCATGCTCTTAATGCCGTAAGACTCGGCAACAGGTATAGTTTTTTCTTTTATGAATTCTACCGTATACATAAAATCACTCCTTTTTATTTACTATAGCATATTTTCAGCACTTAATGCAACTACCGAAAACTTTTTCAGAGGACTCCAAAGCCACAGTTATTATAACTTTTTCTGCTTCTTTAGCACAACTGCAACGATTGCAATATACGCTGCACCCAGCAGGAGACTAGTCAGTCTTTCCGCACCGACGAACTTAAAAACAGACCAAATGCCCATTTCCAGCAGCGGGGTGAGGAGAAACGGCTCAATAAAAATATTCAGCAGCCAGAAAATAGACCACGCTACCCTGCAAGCAGTTTCTGCGTTCTTCATTTTCTTACAGCAAATCGCCATCAACGGAAAAAAGCTCAAACACATAACAGTCCCGCCAATTATTTTAGAAAGAACTGCCCAAAACAGAGAACCCCCGACCTGCAGATTGCCGTCAAAGTCCACATAAAGCGGTAAATTGAAGCTAAGGGTCAGGTAGTCCTTTTTCAGATACTGGCATACGAAAAATACCAATATGAACACCGTGTTATAGCAAAGCAACAGCGCCGTCTTACTGCAAATCAGCTGCGTCAGCGATACATGCAGGTCCAGCACGCTGCCGTCTTCACAAAAAACAGATTTATTCAGCATCGTATTCAAATACCGCACTGAAAAAATAAGCGCTAGAAGAGAACCTGCTGCTGCCCCTACGTTAAATACGTCCAACAAGGTTATAAGCAGCGTAATCCCCAAAAGAACAAGTAGAAAATCCCTGTAAGTGTTCCTCAAATCTCTAAAAAACATAGCTCTCTCCTTTCGCTAAAATACTATAATGAGTTAATTACTTATTTTAAGAGAAATCATATTCCATTGCAACAGAAAAGAAATAAGTGGTCGTTTTTTTCAATAAGTGGTCAAAATTTGGGAGTTATTTACAGTTTTTATGTGTAATGGATAACAACATTGAACTACATAAAATTTATACAAAATATTTTTGCCCTTAATTAAACCCGTTATCATAAAGCATTCCCAAGCAGAAAACCGAAGGTAATAAAAAGCAAACAATTCCAAAGAAATTTGCTTCTCCTCTGAATAATGCCACATCTATCCACATTCCGAAAAAGCCTAATAAAAATGAAACCGGAATAATTACATATTTCATACTAACACCTTCATATTTTTATTTCTCCTTTATCTGTAATGCCTCGTCAACTATATATATATCTATATTTATTTGTAATATATTGTTTTATATCTTAATAAATTTCCCCTTTTATACCCCTCTCAAATACAAAGGAAGTCTCTAAATAATATCCATCCTGCTTCTTTACCAAATAAAGAGGTTTCTGGTTTAATGTCATATCCTGGCTCCCAAAGTCTGTCTGCAGCATGGGAGACATGTAACCCAAGCCTTCGATATAACCTAAATACGACCCGCTAATACCCTCTTCGATTTTCCAGCAAACCTTGACATCGCTTCGCCCTTCCGGCACTTTAATTTGTTCCAGATTTGACGCTGAACTGGATGCCGCTGCTAAAAGAAACGTTGCTTTTTCCCTTTCGTAATTTGAGAATTCTACCATCAACTTCCCTAATAAGTTCTGCGCAATATCTGGAATCTGCATCTTCTCGTCTTCCGCTTCTTTTATGGAAATAAAAGGAACTAGGCTGCTTGCATCAATGGAAGTAATCCAGCCTTTGCCTTTCTTTTCCGCATCGCTTTCAATTTTGACCGGCGTAATACTTTCGATACTCCAATCTCCTTCTGCGCTTTGTTTCAGCGTATAATCAGCCTCCACTTCCATCTCTAAAACTGACTTTTCCTTCGACCAGCCATAGCTGCATTGAAAGCCTCCGCGAATCATATACATGTCATCCTTCATCTCAATAAGACGGAATTCCTCCGCCGAATTAATCTCATATGCCATTATCGCAAAATTATCCGGAGATGTTTTAAACTTTTCTTCTATCAGGCGATGGGCCACGTTCAGTTCCTCACTGGCAGCCTGTTCATCGGTTGTGGAAGAGCTTTTACAGCCAAAGGTAAAAAACAAACTGACTGTCAATAGTGTGCATAACGCCAATTTAACTTTCTTCTTCATCCTATCTGCCTTTCTGATACTTTTTATTGATTTTATCTCCGCGAATCTGTCATTTTTTAAATTGCTTTACTTCCCATGGCAATTCAGTTTCTTTTCTCTTTTACAAGTTATTTCCTCAATTATATAACCTGACACAAACATGTTTATCCTTCCAGTCTCATGGCTAAATCCCCGATTATGCCCCATTCATTTAAATAATAAATCAAAAATACCAGCAATACGGTTATGATGAACTGTCTGACATAAACTTTGCTCTTATCCTCATCGGCAATTTTACCCCCACAATTGAACCATATGATTATCAGTCCCATCAAAGTCGTGATTTCACATATCAAACCCATAAACAAGATTTCATCTTTGAGCGGTTATTTAAAGACCTATTCAATCCACCAATTTCAGTTTCGATAAATATTTTCCATTATACCTGACCTGTTAGATATCATCACAGGATTATATCCACAAACTATTACCCCATATCATCAGAAAGCAATTGCGCAAGCATAAGAAAAAAATGCGGCTGATGCGAGACTGCTGTACTTTATCTGCATTAGAACATGCTTCAGAGTCTGTAGAAAGCTGCTCCATTTCTTCTTGCTGTCCCCCATAACCGATATTATCAATATTGATTGCACTACCATCTTCAAGATGATTTCCTTCGATAATTTCTTTTACCATTTTTCCATCGACATCGTTTAATACGTCAGGATTTATATTTATATGGACAGTTTCCCCATTTTCTCTTTGCACCTTAAAACTTTCCGGCAGTGTTTGACAGTATGTAAGATCAACCTCTGCAATTATCTTTTCTTCTGATACTTTCTCCATATCCGTCTCTCCGAACGCAGCTATGTTCATTCCACAAATTACTGTCAATGCGAAGAATATACTAATAAGTTTCTTCATTTTGGTTCTCCTTTCCTGCCTTAAGTGGACGAAACAAAATAATCTGGAATTATTTTGAGTTTATTACTTCCAACTAATAAATATAGATTATTCAGATAATTGTCACTATAAGTATACGTACACATCATAGAAATGTCAAGTTATATTTTATATATTTACCCGTCATTTTATATAACTTTAGAATAAAACCAATCTCTTGAAATAACCAAAAGGTTCATTTGCTTCTATGTTATATAAATATAGAGAGCGTAGATCAAACTTAGCCCGCCCTCTATTACCTTTTTATCTTGTTTTTTGTAAATAACTTTGTCATCTTTCAGAATCTACATCAATGATGACTTTTCTGCACTGTTTACATCTAAATGCTTCTATTTTGGCAACATCTATTCCCGTGGCAAGGGTTACTTCCCCTTCTTTTTCGTACAATGCCCATCGTCTTTTCCCCTGCTCACTCCATGCAAGCCTGCGGAGTCCCATAAGCTTTCCTGATGTCATTGTATTTTTACAAAATGGACATTGCATTTTAAATTCCTCCTTATCTGGAATATATTACATCATTCAAACGAAGTTTTCTCTCTATAGCTCCAACACTTGTTGCAATTCCAAGAATCCTAAGCTCTCTAGCAAAAGCTCCTCTCCCGGTGTAATATGAATTGTTTTAGCTTCTCCTCCACTTACTTTTTTGAATTCAACTTCTATATCAGCTTTATCATATAGGTCGCCATGCACCACATACTCCAGCTTTCTTGCGCCCCGAATTCAAAAGTTCATAGAACTCAATATAACTTGGTTTTTATCATCTGGGTTTTCAATCTATGCAGATTCTACTGATTTAATCTTCCAATTATCTCTCTCTTTAAATAAGTCAACGTCATAATCCCAAATAAAACCACACTGCTACAACAGGCACTACAAGAAGCAGACTGCTTAAAAACAATACGGTACTGTCATGTGTGCATTTCCTAGATAAGTAAAACAGGAACTGCCCGACCAAAATAGCTATCACACCTTTTAACAAATAGATGAAAGTTACATAAACTCCCAACGACATCTGCCATTTTATTTGAGAGAAAAGAAGCAAACTTTGCACACTGTACTGGCTTCCAGACATTTCATAGTAATTTAAAATCTGCATCGGTCTCCATACAAAAGTAATTGCTGCAGCAACAAGAGAATACATTGTACACAAAATGGTTTTTATGCGATTGCTGCCTTTAATTCCCTTTGCAGACGGTAAAATCAAGAGTTCTACAGAAGACGTTTTTTCTATAGTTCCAAGAGATGACAATGCCAAAATCATTATCAAAAAAAGCTTTGCAAAGTCGAGGAGTTCTTCTCGCCTTCCTTCCGAACCTAACAATTTATTCCATCCGGTATCATACAGATAGGCCACATTTAATCCATTTTTCCTCTGTTCTTCCACATATTGGTACTGAGTTTTCGCTCTATCAAACCCAATTTGTTCCGCCTGTCTGGGTGTCAACTTCTTAATGTAATAGTCCAATACAGTAGCACTAATTAGACCTTGCTGATATCGCTGATATTGCTTTTCAAGTTCTTCATCTAAACTCCTGAAACATTCTTCCTCCCGTTCTATCCAATCAGCTTTCTCCTTTGATAATTCTCCTGCTAGAACCTGCGAATATCTTTGGTAGTAGGCTTCTTCTTGGTCAGAGAAAAAATGATTTTCATAATAAAATAATGCCTGTATAACGAGTAGCGCTAAGAGAAGAAACAACCCCTTCTGCATAAATAACATTTTTTTACATTCCATGCTAAACAAATTTACAGAAACTCTAGTTCCACATGCTTTCATTTGAAATTTTTTCAACCATCTACTCTTTTTTGCTTCTGAAGAAGCTTCTGATATAAACAGTTTTATTGACCAAGTCAAAGAAATTATAATTGACAAAATACTTGTAACCAGTCCCGCCATTACAGCAGAAACCGGTATTCCTAAAAAGTTAAAATTCGTATAATCATTAAAAAAATGTGAAGTATCTAAAATGGCCGCTAAATTAAAATGCTTAACAGGACTGAGCCATGCATAGTCTTTTACGGTTAGCCAAAGCAACAGTTCTACACTAAGGGTTAAAATACTGCACAATATAGCATAAACATGATTACGGCAATAAATACAAAAAAGGAAAAATACACTGTTGGTTGCAGTAACAGCAAGCCATTTACACAAAAGGAACAACCAAAAATATGTCCGGATATTGATTGCAAAAGGACTTGCAAAATATCCCTCTAAAGATTGAATTGCCGCATCTCCATTCCCTAGTGAATTTATTACCGCAGCTAGAAAATAATTTGTACCGTAAAACAAAATAGTAAGAATCAGTGCTCCTAAAACAAATGTCACATACTTAGCAAAAATCAGTCTGCCCTTTCCATTTAGAGTAGGCTTAAGCAAATGCAATAGCCCTTCTGCTCTTTCCTGTAGCATAAGCTGAATCAACAGTGCTAAAACAGAAAAGAGAAGAAGACAATCTGTCATACGATAATCCGTCACATAACGTAATCCTGTCGGATAATCAGGTTCCAACTCAATTCCGTGAAGCCGACTATATGCGTTTTTAGTTTTTTCCAAGTTTTTTCTATTGAAGTAACTTGTATTAAAAATAGCAGTATTCTGCATATCTTCTGCTTGCAATTCAATGCTTAAGAGAAATGCTTCATAAGACTCATTTTTATTTTCACTTCTATTTTCTGTCCAACTATCTTCCTGGAAAGTTTCTTTTTTTTCAAAGTCACCTGTAATCTGTTCTAAAACTAATATTCCATTTAAAATAAAAATCAGTGGTAGAAAAATAAAAAGAAATCTCCATTGGAAGAGTTTTTTCCATTCAAATTTTATCAGATTCCCCACTCTCAAAATCCTCCAAAATAATAGAGATACACATCTTCCAGCGATGGTCTTACTTCTCTACAGTTCCATACCGAATCAGGCTTTTTTGTAATCACTCTAGCAATAATCTTTTGATCCATCTGTGAAACACCCGCAATACACCATGTAGCCGGTAAATCCTTATACTGTGTTTCCGTCAGCTCAGTTTCATACACCAGACCATACAATTGGCTTAAAATTTTTTCCTTACAATCTTTCTTAAGAATTTCACCTTCCCCCATAAGAATCAACTCTTTTGCGATAAATTCTACATCTGAAACTACATGGGTAGCGATAAGAACGATTTTATTAACAGCAATGCGAGAAATCAGATTACGTACCCCAATTCTTTGTTTCGGATCCAGTCCTGCAGTCGGCTCATCTAGGATGAGGATATCCGGATTGCTTAAAATTGCCTGTGCAATTAAAAGTCGCTGCTTCATACCTCCAGAAAGAGTTTTTATTCTACTTCCCATATGTTCCGAGAGATCAACTAATTTCAAAATTTCCGGTATCTGTCGTTTGGCTTCTTTTTTTTCCATACCCTTTAAAGCTGCCATATAACTCAAAAACTCTCCCACACGAAATGCCGGATATAATGCTTGCTGTTGTGGCATATAACCAAGCTTTCTTCTATAATCTTGATCTATTTCATTCACATTTTCTCCATTGAAATATATGGTTCCCCTATCGGCTTTTAAATTTCCTGTCAATATACCAATCAATGTTGATTTACCTGCTCCATTGGGTCCTAAAAGACCGTAAATTCCTGGAGTCATGGAAAAAGAAACATTTTTCAACGCCTCTTTCTTCCCATAGCACTTATATAAATCCTTTATCTCAAGTTGCATAAATCCTCCCTAGAAATACTCATCCATTGTTTCAATGCGGATAGATTTTTCAAAATTCCCTTTATAATAATCATCTTTATCAAGCATATACATAGACTTCTTTGTTTCATCTGCCGTGTAATAGATGAAACAATTTTTCATTTCCCCTACAATTCGATATGGTACATTCCGAACCGTCTCATACATCTGTACTTCCTGTTCTGTTTCAAAACAATAATAGTAATAGACGGCCTTTCCGTTTGGCTTTCTTCTTAGAAATAGAATTTTATTATGGTCAACAATACTGCTACAATCTAATCCTCCGGCATCAAAAACATAGCCATCATCTATATGAAGAATTTTTTCTTTTGTATTCTTCTGCAAATCCCACCTATAGACTTGTTCTTTAATAATACCGGGATACTCTTCATCCTCAATAACCCCTTCTTCAAGCTTTTCAATCACCAAATCATTCTTATATACACCTATGATATAAAACGGTGGCTTTATGGCTGTTGTTTTTCCATTTTCATCCTTGACTTTTTTTAAATCTCCCATCTGCAATATATCTGTTTCTTTTTTATCTATATCAAAAATCAGATACTTATACCAACATGTTACTTCATCAAAATACCAATCACAATATGCCTCATAAGGATTCTCTGCCTTCATAATTTGAACATAATCTGCAAATTCTCCCTGCTCATACCGAGTGAAGAATTCATCTTCTGTAAAACGCTGCTCAGCATACCCTGTCACCTTGATTATACTGTAATCCTTTGAAACCGCCTCAATAGTGCATTGCACAGGTTCTTCTGTTCTTTCCATAATTTCCATAATTTCACCTGACAGCAAATCCACGGAAATGCATTGCTGGGTCTGAATGATTTCTTCAGAGTTTTCTTTTGGATTATATAACCAGTTCAAAACTGTAATCACCTTATAGTTTGTATAATATGTATATGATAAGTCTAGATTTGCCTCCCAGTTTCCAGGCAAACTGTCTCCACAATCAATTTTTGCAATTACCTTTCGATTATTTCCATCCAAATCCATCTGAATAAATTCATATAAATTTTTTTCCTGCCGCTTGACAAAACAATACAGTTTGCCTCCATATTCAGCAAGTCCTAAAGCCCCATGATACCCATCATACCAACCACTGCAACTACTATCATTGTGCCTGCAGTTTGCCCTGCTACAAACCACATAATCCTTCTTTGATTCGTAATCAAAAAATAGAAAATGGTTATCTTCGATGTGTAATATTCCTGATTCGCCTGCAGAAAACGTTCCAAAATCATTTGCACCCTGTACAACTATATCTGACGGCGTTTCGGAAATTTTTACGGACAAATTGTCGGGTTCACTGCAGGAATAAAGGAAGAAAGTTATTGTATATAAAAATATAATGATTATCTTTTGCTTTCTCATAAATACCTCCCATCTAGTAATCCTTATAAGCCGCCCTTCTCACATACGTGCTATTCAGCATACGATAATTGAATTGAAATAACAATCTGAATAACCTAGAAGTCCTCATTTCTAAGGACTTCTAGGTCACTTTAGTACAAACCTATAACCTTTCCTACCATATAGCAGTAGTCGCCAAATCTTGATTACTTCACCATCCATACTGGCACTTCAAATTTATGAGGCTCCTAGAAATATTTTTGGCTTATCTTCCACTACTCTTTACATTTCGGTATAAAAACTTACAGATCCTCCTTCGCATGAGAATTTATGTGTACTATTTAAACTTTTCACCAAAAAATCATAAGTATCTGTTGCGATAAGGGAACCACTTGCTCCTGTTTTATTCGCAGACTTAGTGAATTGATTATCTGATGCTGAACCATAAAACCACACCCGGCCAACTCCGGTTAATTTCTTCGTATATGCATCTACAGGAGCTTTTTTCCCTCCAAAGTAATAGGATACTTTGAATTCGGTATGAGTTTCTGCTTTTTTTCCAACTATAGAAGATAATCCTGAAACTGTATATTTGTTTCCATGTGAATCAGTGACAGTTTTGGATGTTGCCTGAGGTAATGACGCACTTACCGCATTTTCAATTGTTTGATCTTCAGCCGCAAATGAAAAACTTGTAGCTAAAAGAGTAAATGCGCATACACATGCAAAAAATTTTTTTAATTTCCTTCTCATGATTTTATCCTTTCGTTTTTCCTCTAGTTCTTGATAATTCGATGTCCAATATATAAATTATAAGATTATCCCATATATTATAAAATATGATTGAAACAATATCATACTAATCATCTATATATGATTTATTATTAACTGGATCACATCACTTTTTTGAATCATATTCATCAAAAAAAACTTTTCATATTTTCTTGTCGGAATGGCTCTCCAAATATTAATATTGAAACTGTCGAACAAGTATATGCCTCTGAAATCGTTTGTTTGCTTTAGTTCACATTTTCAGTCTCTTCCCTCATACGCATCACCCCTTTTTAAATCTAATCCCAATACCGACAGAAGCAAACGAATCAAATGATTTATTTTTCTGACTTTTCTATATCATAGCAGATTCCTAAAATCTTGTCAACATTATTTTGTTTTTCATAATATATTTTTTTAATAACGTTGACACTACAAAACTTCTGTTGTACAATTTCAGTTATAAGGAGACTACTATATGGCCAGAGGTAGAAGTAATTTTAAGATGGGAACGGTGGAGCTTATTGTCCTCTTCCTGTTAGACAAAAGTGATTTATACGGTTATCAGTTAACTACGCTAATTGAGACTCTTTCCGAAGGGAAGGTTATCGTCACCGAAAGTTCTCTGTATCCAACCCTTTATAAACTAAAGAATAATGGGTGCATTTCCGATATTGAAAAACCTATCGGTAAGAGACGTATTCGGGTATACTATCACTTAGAAGATTCGGGGAGAGCTCGTCTTGCCGACCTGTTAGAGGATTACGAGAACAACAGGATAGGCACTGACCGAATTCTCTCTTGTAAAGAACTGCCGGAGGAGTATTATGCAGCAGATTAGGGCTAAAGCACTCAAACAGTATTTCAAAGAAATAAAATTACTGCTTCCTATTTATTCTAAAGAGGAGAAAATATTTATTAACGACCTTAGAAAATCAGTCGACGAGTATATCGAATCCAATCCAAACTGCACCTATGAAGAAATTTTGGAGCGATTCGAGGAACCTGCTGATGTTGTTTTTAACTATATTTCCTGTTTAGACCAGCATGAGCTTTGCAAAAAGATTTCTCTGAGAAAAACGATTAAAAGAGCGATTATTATTGCTGTTACTGTAGTAATCGTTACATGTGCCATCAGAGTTATTTTTCTTTATGATTCATACTTAAAAAGTGTAAACTCTATTATTACTCACGAAAGAGTTGTCATTGAATAGAAAGGGGACTTAGATATGAAAAAATTCACCACTTTTTTCACTATTATCAGCATGATTTTAGTGTTCACATTGCAGCCTGCATTTGCACAGAGCAATGTAATTTCTGTAGATATCGAAGAACTGCCTGACGGCAGCCGCTTCGTAACTGTGATAGAAGATGTACCTACACTGGGCATTCAGCCTTTTGACAGAACCACTGAAACCAAATCTAAAACCGTATATTACGAAAATTCAGCAGGCAAATCCGTATGGTACGTCAGAGTTACTGGTACATTTACCTATGGAGATGGTACTGCCAGATGTACTTCTGCAACTCCATCTGCCGCTTCTCTAGACTCAAACTGGAAAGTCTCCGATATTACAGGTGGCAAGTCCGGAAATAAAGCAACCGCTACTGCAACCGGAAAACGCTATAATGGTAATATTGTTGTAGAGACTGTAACAAAAACCGTCACTTTAACCTGTGGTCCGACCGGTATGTTCTACTAATTATTTAGCGAATTACAAAATGTCATACTAAAAAACCTCCCGTTTAAACACCTTTCCTACGGGAGGTTTTCCTTTGAACAGATTTCTCAGCTGAAAGTTTAATAGACAAACTCTCCGTCTGCAATGATTTTTTTGCCATCCAAATACAGCGTAGGCTTCAGGATGATGCCATCCATATGGCAGTCTGCCTTATTTTTTCCGCCAAAAGAGGTATTGGTGCCAAAGGCGATATGTACCGTTCCATAGACTTTTTCATCTTCCAGTGTATTTCCACAGAGCAGCGCTTTTTCATTTGTGCCGATGCCAAGCTCAGCCACAATGCCGTTCTCCGGTTTAGTAAATAAGATTTCCAGTTTTTCAGAACCTGTGCCTGTGATTTTCTGAAGCTGGCCATCCTTCACTGTGACGTGAAGAGGTTCTACGAGAGTACCAACACCTACCATCGAACCGTCAATCAGAGTTTCACCATCACACCCGTCTTCCTTCGGTGCAATATACGCTTCTCCTGAAGGCAGGTTTCCGCTACTTCCACGATGTCTATATACGCCAGTACTTGGGACGCCCTCTCTATTCTGCAAATTTAGCCTCATCACCAAACCATCCTTTTCGATGACAGCCTCCTTCGCCTCGGTGAGCATTTGCGTCAATTCCAACGTGCGTTTTTCAACTTCTTTAAAATCAGCGGTAATTGCACCCTGTGTAAACATTTCCTCTGTAATACCCGGCATAGTACCTACACGGGCGCCTTTTTTGACGGCCTCTACTTTTGCACTCGTATGGGTTAGAGACTCTTCTGTGGGACAGATGATAACATCTGCACCCAGCATTGCATTTGCTACAGCCTCAGGAGGTTCCTCTCCGGAAACAGAGCGAGCTTCCATGGACATGAGAAGAGATTCGCACCCGAGTTCAAGACCCGCCTGATATAGGGCTTTTCCGATTTCGAATTTTAACGTATCGGTGATAACAAGCAGCGTCTCTTCCTTTTTTAAATCCATGCAACCTGTTAAAATGTCCTTTGATATTTCTATAAGTGATTTCATATTTGCTCCTTAAATCAGTTCTTTCAGCACAGCGGCAGAAAAAGTACGCGGAAGCAATACATTTTTACCGCTGCGGCTACAAAGGATATCCTTCATCTCTGCGGAGTATCCCATGCAGTCCATCAGAATGCAGTCGCAGTCAATGTCTTTTAACGTAAGAGCCAGCGCCGCGAAATTCTCTTCGGCAGCAGTATACGGCGAGATAGGAAAAACGCTGGTCTCCATGCCGATACCTTCCCATTGCGCCATAGCCTCAGATTTCTGTTCCTCTTCGGGAACGAGAACTACAAGCCTTTTTCTATCACATATGGCGGGGATAATCGCCCTCAAAAGACGGTTTGGATATATCAGAGGAACATGTGCAGTGAGAAGATCTTTGAAATCTCCCGTACATAGGAACATAATCCCACTCACACCGCAAACTTCCAATTCATCGATACACCGCTGAAGATGCACGATAATTTTTTCTTCCGCCATGGAAACAGACCGCCCATCTCTAAGGGATGAAACAAGAACTGTGTCGCCAGACTGCGGTGCGATTTCCTCCAATTCTTCCTCTGAAAGGTTGTCCAAAGCCCCTTTCTGTAAAATTTCTATATCATCTCCGATTATTGGAAGAATGTCTTTCATGATATCATCTCTAGGGGACTGACCGATCGTGATAAAACCAATTTTCTTCATCTTACTTCATTCCCATTGTCTGCAGCTGCGTCATGGAGCCGTAGAGTTCTACTAAATGATTAAATTCGGCTTCGTCATAAAAACTGCACTGTTTTCTTCCATAGGCCTTGGCGGCTTCTAAGACAAATCTTATAGTCATCTCTACGTCTGCTGCGTGAGTTGCGCCGGTTCCGCATCCCGGAACAGGAACTTCCGTTGTAATTGCAACTCCAACAACAGGAGCGTTTGTGGAAACAGCAGGCTGCAGTACACTGTTCAAATGATACAGGTCATTTCCATAAGGGGTGATATCCTGTGTCGTAACAGGGAAAACCTTTGGCAGACGACCCGTCGTCATTTCCATTAAATCCAACAGATCTTCACTGGTTCGCAGAATATATCCCTCCTTTACCGTTGGAGAAATCGCAAAACCCATTGTATTGATGACTCTGTTTCCCTTTGTGGTATCGACAGTCAAAATTGCTTCCATTTCTTCACAAACCTCTTCATCATTGCACTGCTTCATGCTGATAGGAGAATTCATAAAGTCTACAGGTTCATGGGGTTCGGTAGGCGCATCGCTGCAGATGTGGGTAACCGCAATGACGTCACCCTCCAGTGCATCTCCTTTTTTCTGCATATCCAATAGCTTCGCTGCTGCTGTCAGCACCGTAAGCGCGCCATCTCCATCGGATACAAAACCGATTCTCTCCGGTCTGGCGCCCAGTCCCCCCAGACGTCCTATTAAGCCGAGGGTAGGGGCGTCTCCTCCTTTTACCCGTCCATTCGTTCCTGGAATCGTAACCTTTACCAAATCTGTCTTTCCTTTATCTCCGTAGATTGTCTTCACTTCAACATCTGCATCCGGTTTAATGGATTTAAAATAATTCGCCATTCTCTCACCATTTGCATGGATGTCATCAAGAATATCATATACTTCAATCATTTGCTTGAATACCATTATGTACCTCCTGAAATTCGTTTTTAGTTAGTCGTTAAAATGTCAATACTCGGTATTGTTCTAATTCGCAGTATACGATCTGCGTTCTTCCTGTTTGTGTAATTCCGGTATTAATGTTCATTTTAGCAAACAGAAAAATCGAAAAGAATTGTATGTTCATATAAAATTCTTTATTAATTATTGTATGGACATATAATTCTATTTGCGATTTTTTGAGATTCTGGTATAATTATGACAGAATCAAGACGAAAAGGAAGGTTGCATATATGAAGGATATTACCGTATTAGATGTTCTGCACCTGCCAATCATGGCAAATGCAGAGCTGAAAGCTGGCCAGAACGGGCTATCTAACATCGTATCGTACGTTAATGTGCTGGATAACTATTATGATGAAACAGATTCAGAGTCTACACCAGTAAATTACGGGCAGAATCTATATTTGACGTCAATGGCTTACGGAGTGGACAATGAGAAATACATCAATATGGTGATTCGGCATTTTATTGACATGAAGGTTTCCGCCCTTTTTATCATTGACGAATACTTGGACGAGCTTCCAGAAAGTGCATATGAATTAGCAAACACACACAAGCTTCCCATTATTTTTATCGACTCAAGTACCCCATATGCACTGATTATTTCTTCCATCATGGAGCTTAAACTATCCTATCATGAATCTGAACTTCATGAAAATCTAATCCATGAACTAGTTTCCTCCCAATGTAAAGAAGAGAGAAAACTAGAGATTATTCCTCTGCTCAATAAGAATTTTCATTCCTATATTAGAGCCTTTTACTGCGTCAATACCGACCTCTCCTCCAACAAAATCACAGCAATCAGCAACGAAGTATACTTGCTGAATAAAATCAGAGAAAACAAATTCGCCTTAGGATGCCACTATAAAAAGGGCATGTTGATTATCTGGTCCTACCGCACGGCGACCAATCTTTCATCCTGCGAGGATGAAATCCAGTTTATTCGCAGAATGCTGCCTAATGCAGTCATAGGAATCAGCGAAATGCTTCCGCTGAAGAAAGTAGATGAAGTGATTGTACAAGCATCTATGGCAAGTTTATCCGGCGCACACGATATCAACGGCACAGTGTATTTCAGAGATATCGGATTATCAAAACTGCTCGTCAAACTCCTTTCAAATCCACTTCTTGAGGACTACTTTAATGAGTTATATTCGCCCATTGCTGAACATGACAAGAAATACCATTCCAACTTGATTGAAACAATGACAGCCTTTATTGAATGTGACCTTGATCATGTAAAAACGGGAAAACTGCTGCATATTCATGTTAATACGGTACGCTACCGCCTAAATAAAATTAGAGAGCTGATTCCGTATGGAAGGAGCTCTCTTGACTTTACGCAAACGCTGTATTTTCTGTACAAAATTATGAAAATGAAAGCGTTGACATAGCTCCTTGCGGCAACCTATTTCTTAAATAATCCAAGCATGGAAGTGGAGAAATCCCGAAGCGCGGATCCCACAAGAGCACCTGCGCCAAGGATTGCAAAAATGCTGTCTCTTTCAGGATTTTTATGGATAACAATCGCTCTGATTGAAATTGCAATCAGAATGACAACACCAGCCTCAGTCCATCCAACCAAAAAACCAGTTGCAAACAGAATTCCTGCCTGATGATTTCCGCCCAAAAGCTGAATCAGTGCACCTGGAATTGCCCAAATCGCAAGCCACTTCATTACTTCAACGGTAGATCCCGCTTCAATAGTCGACTGATAAACAAAGTTAATCGGCGCAAACATACCCTGATTGAAATAACCCTTCGCAAAAATTGCTACCATGACAAAGGCAACGCCAAACCCGAGCAATTCTGCATAGTACTGCTGTTTTCTTCCTACTTTTTCTAGCTCCATATCTGCGCCTTTACCACGCAATATCCATCCTGCCTTTAAATCGTTTCCCATATCAGAGAAAGCCGGACCTGTAGCAGCTGTAAATCCTGCAAGAATTGCCAGCGGCAGTGTAGGGAAGCCAATCATCATACCAATAATCAAAAATAGCAGTGCAGTAGCAAATCCCGGAAACCAGCCTGAATGCATCGTGGAAACACCTACGATAAGCTCAGATACCAACGCTGCGACTGCAGCAAAGATGACCCATGCGATTAGCTTCACTATACCCATTTCATAGTACAGACCTGTCGCAATTGCAAGACCGATTGCAATAACAATATATGCAATAAAGCCTTTGCTCAAAGCGTTTTTCATATCACTGAGACTTGTTCCGAATCTGGATGCGGCAGAAGTTCCATTTTCTTCTTTTTTAAATAAAATTCGTGCACACTGCAATAAAGAAATAATTCCGGCACCAATCATCGCGCCATGACCAAGATAGGAAAGAGAAACGCTGTCGGCAAATGAGAAATCCGATCCGAAAATATCTGTTGCAAAAGTTCCGGTGTGACCTGCAAAGGTGAGAGAAAATTCGTTCGTAGATAAAATACCTTTCAACAAAGCACCTACACCAAAAGCACCCATCGCTACTAAACTTCCAACCCATACTACTCCAACTAAATCCATTGGAATTCCAATCATTGCACCAATCCATCCGGCAGCAGAACCTACAAGCAGCAAAAGCGCTCGTTTTCCTTTGTCAGCCATAGCATAAATAGATTCGGCTACAGCAATTCCCGGAGGCCACGCACCTTCAGCCGGAAACATTGGAGATCCAAAGGACTTGTATAAAATCGTTGCATCCACAATAGTGGCAAGAGTTGCACCAATTAACATAGGAACCATCAACTGCGGCCATCCCATGATAACAGGGATACCCATAGTTAAGAACATACAATTTGCAGAAGCAAACGTCGCACCGGAAATCGTCGTCTGTACCAGATTCTGCCGGTGAATGTTTTTAAAAGGTTTTAGCCATCTGAGAGGAATTTGCGCAATAAGAATAGCAAAAATAGCGCCGACAATAGATGTATCTGGTGTAGTACCTGTATGAATCTGTACCTGAAGTCCTACAATACACCCGAGAATCGCAACAATAATAGCAACAACAAAAACTGCAGGCTCTTTTACTTTTGGCATCTGATCTGCAGTAATCTTATGTCTGTCAATTTCTTTTTGTTCCTCAAGCAGAATATTGTTCTGCTTACTTTCTGTGTTATTCATAACTTTCTCCTTTTGTTTTGATTCACAAATCAAACTGCTAACGAGAACATTATGAATATTGACATTTTAACTAAATTTAATGTATCATGGCTTCGATTTGGTGTCAAGGACTTTTTGAAATTTCAAAAAATATAGGTTGACTTTCGCCTCTGAACCCAGTATACTGGCAGTGTGTAATTCCGGTACTTGCATTATTACATGGAGGTACCACTAATATGTTAGTAAATCTTGAAGATGTTAAGAAAATTGCAATCGGAAGTCTCTTTCTCGGCGGAGGCGGAGGCGGAGATATTCGTGAAGGTCTTTCAACCGCAAGGCGCGCTTTGGAATTGGGAGAAGTGCAGATTATTCCCCTTTCCGAAGTCAGCGAAAAGGAAGGCGTCATTCTTACCATATCCGGCGTTGGCTCTCCCGCATCGGATACCGCTTACTATTCAGAGGACGTTTACGAAAAAATTCTTTATCTAATTCAATCTCAGGAAAAGAAAAAAATTATAGGTTTTATTCCCTGCGAAATGGGTGCTTCATCTTCTTTTGAGCCCTTTATTCCAGCTGCTCGCTTAAATATTCCCGTCATTAATTCTGCCTGTGACGGCAGAGCACATCCCTTTGGGATTATGGGATCTCTGGGTCTTGAGAAAGGTGATAAAAATATCACGGTGCAAGCTGGGGCTGGTGGCAGAGAATCTACCAATACATATGTTGAAGTACTTTTAACCGGCTCCATAGAAACTACCTCTGACCTGATCAGAAACGCCGCAGCAAAGGCAGGCGGCGCTATAGCTGTCGCAAGAAACCCTGTCGCTCCGTCATGGCTTGAAACTTCCGGTGCAACGGGAGCATATGATTTAGCATACAGACTGGGCGAAGTATATTTAACTGGAAAAACAGTGGAAGAAAAGATTGCAGCAGCATGTTCCGTAGTAGAAGGAAATATAATTTGCCAGGGCAGGGTAGAGAATCACACTCTCTGCACTGAAAACGCGTTGGATCATGGTTCTTTTACAGTTTGCAGCGAAAACGACAAATATCAGCTATACTTTTTTAATGAATATATGGCCGTTGATAAAAATGGGGAAAGGCTACATACGTTCCCTGATTTGATTACAACGATAGATACACAAACGGGAGAAATTCTGACTACTGCACAAATTGAAAATGGCTGCAATATTACAGTAGTTGCCGCATCAAAAGAGCATATGCTGCTTGGAAAAGGTCTTTTATACCGAGACGTATATCAGAGAATCGAAAACATTCTAAATATCGAAATGCAAAAATATATTGATGAAATTTATATTGATTGAGAGGAGCGCTGATGAAACTTTTATTTTTAATCCCTGTGACTGCGGAATATGAGAACAAAAAAACTGATATTCTTTCATATCTTCAGCCCTATCTTCATCCAGATACGGTCATCGAATTTGCACAAATTCCGCAAGGATACACTTCTATTGAATCGGATTTACAGGATATTTACAACGGCTGGCAAACTGTAAATCTGGTAAAAACGCTGAGTAAATACTACGATGGCATATATGTGAATTGCTTTGATGATCCGGGCGTATCTGCTTGCAGAGAACTTGCCATTACTCCCGTTATCGGTCCATATCAGGCGGCAATACATTCTGCGCTGATTCTCGCAGATAAAATTGGTATTATTACCACCGACACAGCGGGAATTATTCACGAAGAAAGAAAGGCAAAGCAAATAGGTATGCTGGACCATATCGCCTCTATTATCCCTGTTGATTTAGAAGTAAACGATATTCGTGAACAGGCGGATTTCCTGATAGACAGACTGCTTTCTATCTGCAAAAAAATGTCTGATGATTACGGCATCAAGGCAGTTTGCCTGGGATGTACTGGAATGTTTTATATTGCAAATACCCTCAATGCAAGGCTGAAAGAGGAGCACATAAATATAACCGTTATCGAACCCATGGCAAATGCTATAAAATTCCTGGAAACTATGGTTATGCTGGGATATGACAATTCCGTTTCTATCAGTCCACAGATTGCTTCAGCTAAAATTTTAAGGCTGTAAATACAAAACCTTAAAGAGCCGCAAATTTATGCGGCTCTTTTCTAGTGTTTCAGTTCCTCCTGAAACCGGCTGATAATATTTTTCTCAGCCCGCGACACGGTCATCTGGGAAACGCCGAGAGCCTTTGCAATTTCTGCTTGAGAGCGGTTATGGATAAACCGCTGCTTGCATATGTAAAGCTGCTGCTCACTGAAAGTAGCCATGACCTTTTTGATAATCTCAGAGATTTCAATCCGTTCATAGCCTTTTTCCACAAAACCGGCATACTTTTCGAGAAGTGGACTTTCCCCATCTTCTCCCATGTCATCAAAGGTTTTATCAAGAGAATAGGTTCCGTAAGCCTGGGAACTTTCCTGTGCCTCAATAATCTGCTCCTTTGAAAAGCCTGTAGCCTTGCTGATTTCTTCCACCGTCGGTTTACGATGATACTCCGTGTAAAGTGTTTCCTTAGTTTCCTGCACCTTCGCGGCAATCTCTTTCAGGCGGCGGGGAACCTTTAAACTCCATTGCTTGTCCCGGAAATATTTTTTGATTTCTCCCAAAATAGTTGGTGTTGCAAAAGAGCTGAACTCATATCCTTTTTCCGGATCAAAGCGCTCCACAGCAGAAACAAGAGCAAGAGCACCAACCTGATAAAGATCGTCATATTCTACGCCTTTTCCTAGATATTTCCGAATCAGAATGTCTACCATGTAAAGATGTTTTTCTACAATTTCGTTACGAAGTTCTCTGGTGGGATTGTCTTTGTATTTGATAAACAATTCTTGTTCCATCATAAATATTTCACCATTTTTATTGACTTTTGTCCGTTCTCTAAAACATTAATTTCTACTTCATTCATCAGTGTTTGAATAACATAAACACCGATATTTCCTTCAGTTGGGCAGTTTTTGCAAGGTTTATGCAGCTTTTCAAGGGTATGATTTTCACATCTGTCTTCTATGATGATTTCAATCCTCCCTTCCTCTACGCTGCATTGCAGTTCGTACTTGTCGGAAAATCCGTCAAAACCATGGCAGGATACCAGTTTGCAAGCCTCCGATACAGCTGTTTTTATATCTTCAGCTCCATCAAGATCAAAGCCTGCGGTTACTGCTACCGAGCTGATTGCAAGACGCAGCATTGTCAGATATTCCGGTTTTCCCGGTATTGTAAATTTTAACTGATCCATTTAAATAACTCCTCTATCAGCATAATTTTTATAAATCCAATAACTGGCTGTGAATGTACATATATTCGCAAAAAATCCTAAAAATATGCATAACGCTCTGCATATTTTTTTAAAAACTTTCAAAAATATGTACAGTCAAAGCTGTTGAAAGGCAATTTCATTGTTCATTCGGCAGCTTTTTTAGTTCTTAGCTGCGCAAATGTGCATATTAAAGGCATTTTTTCTTAAAATATGCACACAGGAGTGCATATTATCGACAAAATCCTCCAAAATATGTACAGAAAAATATAAGTGAAAAGAAACGATGTGCAGCGCCAAAAAGAAGAAAGCTGTCGCTCCATCTAAACGAATCTTTAAACTGTGCGACAGCCTTTTATTTTTAATTACAGAGTAAGCTGTTCGTCACCGTCTTCTTTCGGTGCTTCTTCCTTTGCAGGTTTTTCTTTTACTTCCTCTTCCTCATCTTCTTTGATTACTTTTGCCATAGCGACAATTTTTACTTCGTCTTCGACCTTCATAATCTTTACACCCTGGGTTGCTCTGCCCAGTTTGGATACTTCTCCAGCTCTGATTCTGATGATGATTCCATCTGAATTAATCATCAGAGCTTCGTCATCTTCATCGACAACCATTGCACCGATAAGAGCACCGGTCTTTTTGAACTTGGATTTATCATAAGTCAAAAGACCTTTACCGCCGCGCACCTGAATCTTATAGTCTTCTACAGGAGTTCTTTTACCGTAACCATTTTCTGTTACTACCAGCAGCTCCTGACCCGGTTCAACAAGTTCCATTGCTACAACTTCATCATCTTTTTCAAGCTTAATTGCACGAACACCACCGGCAATTCTACCCATGCTTCTTACATCTTCTTCAGAGAAGCAGATACATTTACCATTTTTGGTTACTATGATTACATTGTTGCTTCCAGTAGTTTCTTTGATACCGATTAACTGGTCGTCATCCTTTAAGTTGATAGCAATAAGACCAGTCTTTCTCTGCGTATCAAACTGAGAAAGCGGTGTCTTCTTAATCGTACCGTTCTTAGTTACAGCAATGAGGAATTTATCATCTGCAAATTCCTGTACCGGAATAATTGCTGTAATTCTTTCTCTCTGCATCAGATTCAGGAAGTTGACAGCCGGCGTACCCTTAGCTGTTCTTGTCGCTTCTGGAATTTCAAATGCTTTAATCTTATGCGCTTTTCCTGTATTGGTAAAGAACATGAGATAGTCGTGAGTAGAGGTCATAATCAGGTCTTTTACAAAGTCGTTTTCTCTGGTCGTAATGCCTGTAATGCCCTTACCGCCACGTCTCTGTGCTTTATAGGTGTCAGCCGGAACTCTCTTGATATATCCAAGATGCGTCAAAGTAATCGCTACTTTTTCTTCTGCAACTAAGTCTTCATCGTCAAATTCATCTACATCTGCAACTATCTTGGTTCTTCTGTCATCACCGTATTTTTCTTTGATTTCCAGAAGTTCATCTTTTACAACACCCATGAGCAGTTTTTCATCAGCAAGCAGCGAATTAAAGTAAGCGATTCTTTCCATCAGCTCAGCATACTCTTTGTCGATTTTTTCTCTTTCCAGTCCTTGCAGTCTGGCAAGTCTCATATCCAAAATTGCCTGCGCCTGAATTTCTGAAAGTCCGAAACGTTCCATCAACTTTTCTCTTGCGTCATTATATGCGCTTCTGATGATTTTAATAATTTCATCAATATTATCAAGAGCGATACGCAGACCTTCTAAGATGTGGGCTCTGGCTTCGGCTTTTTTCAGGTCAAATTGAGTTCTTCTGGTTACAACTTCCTTCTGGAATTTCAAGTACTCTGAAAGAATGTCATAGAGATTAAGAACCTTTGGACGACCGTCTACCAAAGCAATCATAATCATGCTGTAGCTTTCCTGCAGCTGTGTATGCTTATATAATCTGTTCAGCGTAATCTGAGGATTTGCATCTCTCTTCAGTTCGATGACGATACGCATACCGTTACGATTGGATTCATCTCGGATTGCAGAAATGCCTTCGATTCTCTTATCCTTTACAAGTTCTGCCATCTTTTCGATGAGTCTAGCTTTGTTTACCTGATAAGGAATTTCCGTTACAATAATTTGTGAACGCCCTCTATCAGTTTCTTCAATTTCGCAGCAGGAACGAACCTTTACCTTACCGATACCGGTTTTGTAGGCTTCTCTTACGCCGTTCTTTCCAAGGATAGTCGCACCCGTTGGAAAATCTGGTCCTTTGACATATTTCATCAAATCTTCTACAGTTGCTTCTTCGTTATCAATCAACTCTACTGTAGCATCGATGACTTCACTGAGATTATGCGGCGGAATGGAAGTTGCCATACCTACGGCGATACCGTTGGAACCATTTACTAAAAGGTTAGGAAATCTACTTGGCAGCACTACTGGTTCTTTTTCTTCACCGTCAAAATTATCTACAAAGTTTACCGTTTCTTTTTCAATATCCCTGATCATCTGCAGAGAAAACGGCGTCATTCTTGCTTCTGTATAACGCATTGCAGCGGCGCCGTCACCATCGACGGAACCGAAGTTTCCGTGACCATCTACCAACATATATCTGGTAGAAAAATCTTGTGCCAGTCTTACCATAGCATCGTAAATAGAGCTATCGCCGTGTGGGTGATATTTACCCATTACTTCACCGACAATACGGGCGGATTTTTTATGCGGTTTATCCGGTGTAACGCCCAGCTGGCTCATACCGTAAAGAATTCTTCTGTGAACCGGCTTCAGTCCGTCTCTGACATCAGGAAGGGCACGTCCTACAATAACACTCATGGAGTAGTCGATGTAGGATTTTTTCATTTCTTTAGATATCTCATGTTGTTCTAATTTTGTATCTTCTAATAAGGTATTCATATTTTTGCCCTCCTTTCTTAAATGTCAAGTTCTGCTAAGTGTGCATTATCTTCGATAAATTTCTTTCTAGGCGGAACCTTATCTCCCATCAACACTGTAAATACTTCGTCTGCAGCTGCAGCATCGTCGATGGTAATCTGAATTAAGGTTCTGTTATTGTAGTCCATCGTGGTTTCCCAAAGCTGATGGAAGTCCATTTCACCAAGACCCTTGTATCTCTGAATGTCTATTTTACCTGCTTTTCCGTCTTCCTTCAGCTTCGCCATCAGTCTGTCCTGCTCAGGTTCACTGTACGTATAGTAAACCTCTTTGCCTCTTTTTGTCAGGAAAAGCGGCGGTTTTGCAGCATAAACATAACCACCTTCGATCAATGGCGTCATATATCTGAAGAAGAAAGTCAGCAACAGCGTTCTGATGTGCGCACCGTCGACGTCGGCATCGGTCATGATGATAATTTTGTGATATCTCAGCTTGTTTTCATCAAATTCGTTGCCGATACCACAGCCAAACGCAGTAATCATATTCTTGATTTCATCAGAATTTAAAATCTTGTCCAGTCTTGCTTTTTCTACATTTAAGATTTTACCACGAAGCGGAAGAACAGCCTGTCTCAATCTGTCACGACCTTGCTTTGCGCTGCCACCTGCGGAGTCACCCTCGACTAAGAAAATCTCAGACTTTGCCGGATCCTTTTCAGAACAATCGGCTAGTTTTCCTGGCAAAGCAATACTGTCAAGAGCACTTTTTCGTCTTGTCAATTCTCTTGCTTTTCTTGCAGCTTCTCTGGCTCTTGATGCACGGAGACATTTTTCTAATATAACTTTCGCCTGAGTTGGATTTTCTTCAAGGAAAGCTGTTAAATTTTCACTGGTAGAAGTTTCTACGAAACCTCTCATCTCAGTATTTCCCAGCTTTGTCTTAGTCTGTCCTTCAAACTGAGGTTCTGTCAGTTTTACAGATACGATGGCTGTAATACCTTCTCTTACGTCTTCGCCGGCAAGGGAATCGTCATTGTCTTTCAAAATCTTATTTTTTCTTGCATAGTCGTTGAATACTCTTGTAAGCGCTGTACGGAAGCCTGCCATATGGGTACCGCCTTCTGTAGTACTAATATTATTGGCATAAGAAAGAACCATTTCGTTATACCGATCAGTATACTGCATGGCAACTTCAAGTTCCATATCCTTTTTGCTTACTTCAAAATAGATGATTTCCTCATGGAGGGCATCTTTATTATTATTCAGATGCTTTACAAATTCCTTCAGACCGCCTTCATAATGGAAAACTTCTTTCTTTTTCTTTCCTTCTCTTTCATCAGAAAGAACAATCTTAATTCCCTTGTTAAGGAACGCCATTTCTCTAAGTCTGTGCTGCAGAGTATCATAATCGTACTCTGTAGTTTCCTGAAAAATTTCAGGATCCGGCCAGAAAATTGTCTTAGAACCTGTCTTCTTGGATTCCCCTACGATTGCGAGAGGTGCAACAGTTTTACCTCTTTCATATTCCTGTCTGTAAATGTTTCCGTTTCTCTTAACTTCTACTTCCATTCTAGTAGAAAGGGCATTAACAACGGAAGCACCTACACCGTGCAGACCGCCGGAAACCTTATATCCTCCTCCGCCGAATTTACCGCCGGCATGAAGGACTGTATGAATAACTTCAACAGCTGGAATGCCAAGTTTCGGGTGATTATCAACCGGCATACCTCGACCGTCATCTTCTACCATAATAGAATTATCTTTCTGAATGGTTACATTGATAGATTTACAGTAACCAGCAAGTGCTTCGTCCACACTGTTGTCAACAATTTCGTATACCAGATGATGGAGCCCTCTAGGTCCGGTACTGCCTATGTACATACCAGGTCTTTTACGAACTGCTTCAAGACCCTCCAGTACCTGAATTTGGGCGGCGTCATACTGATTTTGATTTTTCTCTTCTTTGCTCATCTTACACCCACCTTATATCAATTTTTATTTTCTCTGTTAATTTTAAGCGCTTTTTCCATTATACACTAAAACAAGCGATTTTACAAGAAAATAAGTGTATTTTATCATTTTTACCTTAACTCTATTAAAAAAGCCGCAGAAACGTTAATTTAGTACGAAAAAACCTATTAAAAACTGTCGATATATATCGTAATTCTTAATAGGTTTAATTTTCTCTCATTTCCCCTTTCTCGATGTAAATCACTTTTGCTTCGGGAAAGGATTTTAAAATTTCACCGGAAATATCAGTCGTAGTAATAAAAAGCTGATTATTTTTCAAGGTTTTTATCAGATATTCCTGTCTTTCAATATCCAGTTCACTCATCACATCGTCAAGGAGCAGAATCGCATCTTCTTCAGTTTCTTCTTTAATCAGATTCAGCTCAGCCAGCTTCAGTGAAAGAGCACAGGTACGCTGCTGACCCTGAGAACCAAAACTTCTCATATCAATCCCATTGACATAAAATGAAATATCATCTTTATGAGGTCCTTTTGTAGTAGTGCGCTGGCGAAAATCATTTTTAAAGGCTTTTTTGATTTCATCATAAAAAAAACCTTCCAAATCTTCTAGCGATTCCATATATGCAACATTAGGATTATACTCCAGAAAAAGACTCTCTTTTCCATTAGTAATGCTGCTGTGGATCTTTCCACTGAAATTACTGATTTTTTTGATGAACTTTTCTCTAATATGAATGATTCTTGCGCCGTAATGAGCAAGCTGGGTATCCCACAAATCCAAAATGCTGTTATCTATATTTTCTTCTTTCAGATAAGTGTTTCGCTGAACCAATGTTTTCTTATAGTTAGTCAAGCTGTCATAATAGAGAGGTTGTATCTGACAAAGCTCTCTATCTATGAACTTTCTTCTCTTTTCCGGCTCATCTTTGACGATTTTCAAATCCTCCGGCGAAAAAATTACAATCAGGATATTTTCAAGAAGTTCAGACGTTCGTTTGATATTGATGCCGTCTTTTTTTATGGATTTCTTGGCGTCTTTTTTAATGGTAATTTCTACAGAAGTGTCAAAGACTTCTTTTTCAGCTTCTACCTTAACTTTTGCTATGGATTGATCAAATTTTACAAGATCGCTGTCCTTATTGGTTCTAAAAGATCTACCAATAGAAGTAATGTATATACTTTCCAGTAAATTAGTCTTTCCCTGGGCGTTATTACCCAGGAAAAGATTTACATTTTTATTAAAATCCACTTTTAAATGTTTATAATTTCTAAAATTAGTTAACTCTATATTTTTAATGTACATAATTAATTGTTGGTGATTCTAACAGGAAGAATCAAGTATTCAAATGCTTCCCCTTCAATTGGCTCTACAAGGCAAGGGGTAATTGGTGTGTTGAAGTACATATATACTTCTTCATCATCGATAGATTTCATCACGTCGAGGACATATTTTGCATTGAATCCGATATCCAAATCTTCTCCTTCTTTAGAAATGATAACTTCTTCTTTTACATTTCCCTCTTCAGACTTAGAAGTGATGGTAACGATGGTATCTTTGATGGACATTTTAATGAGATTGTTCTTTCCTTCTTTAGAAAGCAAGGAAGCTCTTTCTATACTTTCCATCAAATCTCCTTTGTTGACTTTCACTTTTATTTTATTGTCTTTTGGAAGCACATCCTTGTATTTGATGAATTCACCGTCAAGAAGTCTGAGGACAACCTTTACGCTGCCAATCATAAAGATAGCTTTTTTATCACTCATGAAAAGTTTTACATTTTCATCTTCTTCTGATGCATCACTTAAAATCTTACTGATTTCGTTCATAATTTTTGCAGAAATAATGACGTTCTTTTCTTCTTTATTAATCATAGCTTCTCTGGTGATTGCCATTCTGTAGCCATCGATTGCAACCATGTTTATACCATCTGCTAAAAGCTCAATAAGAATACCTGTAATAACACCTTTTGATTCATCAATGCTGGCAGCAAAAGATGTTTTTCTAATCATCTCTTTTAAAATTGTTTTATTGAATACGATATTGTCTTGATTTTCTTCTATATCTTTTATATTTGGAAATTCATCAGGAGAAAGACCTATGATACTGAACTGAGAATTCATGCATTTGATGATTACATTTCCTTCTTCCTGTTCCACACTGACATCGGCATTAGGAAGCTTTCTGATAATATCGCCAAAAAGTTTTGACTGTACTACAATGGAACCGCTTTCGGTGTTTTCAACTTCAATTGTTTCTTCTATCGTAATATCTAAATCTGAGGCTGACATTTTTAATGTGCCGTTATCAGATACTTCTAAAAGGATACCTTTTAAAATTGGAATAGTGGTTCTCGATGTGACCGCTTTGGACACGATATTTAATGCTTTGGTGAGAACTGATTGGTTGCATGTGAATTTCATACTTAAAACCTCCGAAATGCCATCTTTTTCTTATATTAATTTAGTAGTAATAGTAGTAGGGGCTGTGGATTCTGTGGATAACTTTTCTGCCCCTTGCAATATCTTAAAAATTTAAAGTTAAAAATTTGTGGATAAGCTGTAAAAGTTATTCAGAAATATCCTTTTTTAGGTTTTCTATAATTTCTTTGACTGATTCATTGCTTTTTATTTCATCCTGAATTTTGTCACAGGCATGCATAACTGTAGTGTAGTGTCTGCCGCCAAAGAGATTTCCAATCTTAGGAAGGGAATAATCGGTTAATTCTCTGCAGAGATACATGGCAATCTGTCTTGGAAATGCAATATTGCTGGTTCTCTTAGAGCTCTCCATATCAGAAACCTTGATTTTAAAGTATCTGCTGACAATTGTTTTGATTTTCTCAGGAGTAGGACTGGTTCCGTTGTTTTGAATGATGTCCTTGAGAATTCTTTTTGCAAAGGTTTTATCGATTTTTTCTTCCATAAGGGTGGAAAAACTAACGATTCTATTAAAGGCACCTTCCAGTTCTCTGATGTTATCTTTGATTTTTTCAGCGATGAGACAAATGACTTCGTATAGTTCGTCGTCCATTTCAATGTTGGCATTTTCTGCCTTTTTCATTAAAATTGCAACTCTGGTTTCATAGTCAGCCGGCTGTAAATCAGCAATCAGGTTCCACATAAATCTGGATCTCAGTCGTTCTTCCAGTTTGTCCAGTTTATTCGGAGCCCGGTCACTGGAAATGACAATCTGCTTATTTAGATCATACAGAGAATTAAAGGTATGGAAGAATTCTTCCTGCATGGTATCTTTTCCCTCCAGGAACTGAATATCATCGATGAGAAGAACATCGACTTTTCTGTATTTGTTTTTAAATTCTCTGGTTTTGTTTTCTCCCAGCGCCTTGATAAACTCATTGGTAAACATCTCGGAAGATACGTAGAGAACGTTGAGATTCTCGTTGTTTTCCAGAAGATAAATACCAATAGCATTCATCAGATGAGTTTTTCCAAGTCCGGAACCGCCATAGATGAACAGCGGGTTATATGCTTCCGATGGAGATTCGGCAACGGCAAGGGCTGCTGCATGGGCATACTTATTGCTGCCGCCTACAACAAAATTATCAAAGGTGTATCTTGGATTAAAAATTTTCTGCTTGCGCAGCTTTGGATCCATTAAAACTGGCTGCTGCGGAGCCTCCTCCTTACTGGATTCGTAGTCGCTGCTATTTTTGATTACAACGCGGTATTCTTCTCCGGTTACAGTTTTGAAACTGGACTCAATCAGCTGTAAATAACGGTCTTTTAAAACTTTGATAATAAAATCTTCATCGGTTTCTAAATAGACGATTTTTACATTTTTGTCAATGTTGTTGATTTTAAGTGGTTTAAACCAGGTATTATAGCTGATTGATGTTGTATTTTCTTCAATGATATTTAAAACTTGATTCCATATACTTTTCATTTTCTGCCCTCAATTTCATGGTGTAGTTTTATTGTACCTAATAAGTTATCCATATACAAGTACAAATTTAAAAGGTTGAAAAATAAAATTTCCATATAGTTATCCATATCTTGTGGATAATTTTACGCACATACCTGTTTTTATATAGCAGCATGGCTATTTAAGAACAAAAAAAGACAAAATCATTGACAAGCCAAGCCTTTGTAAGTATAATAATAGGGCATATGTGCGCATATTGGAATTTAGATTGCGTATGAGTTTACAATTTATAAGGAGGTAAAACCAATGAAACAGACTTATCAGCCTAAAAAAAGACAGAGAATGAAAGAGCACGGCTTCAGAAAAAGAATGAGCACCAAGAATGGCAGAAACGTTCTTAAGAGAAGAAGAGCAAAAGGCAGAAAAAAATTAACTGCTTAATTTTGAAATGCTTAAAAAAAATGTTTTAAGAAGAAAAAGTGACTTTACGTCTATTTATAATAGAGGTAAATCTGTAGGGGACAGATATGTGGTCGTTTTTTACAGAAAAAATAACCTTCCCTACACCAGAAAAGCTTTTTTAGCTAGCAAGAAAGTTGGCAATAGTGTCAAAAGAAATAGAGCCAGACGTTTAATGAAAGAAAGTTTTAGACTGACAGATTTTAGAATTCCGGAAGGCTATGATTTGATTTTTATTGCTAGAAATACTATTGTCAACACTAAGTGCCAAGATGTGAAGAAGTCTTTAGAATCAGCACTGAAAAGAACCGGGGTAACGAAAAAAGCATGAAATATATCAGCAGATTTTTTAAAGGAATCATGATTTTCCTGATTCGGGTATATCAGAAATGTATTTCGCCCTTGTTTCCGCCTACCTGTAGGTTTTATCCTACTTGCTCCACCTATTTTATACAGGCTCTGCAAAAATACGGGGCAATCAAAGGTAGTTACTTAGGAATAAAACGAATTTTAAAGTGTCATCCGGGAAATCCCGGCGGCTATGACCCTTTAAAATAACGGAGGAAATTTAATGTTTATCTTTAACATATTAGCTACTCCTTTGGGATGGCTTCTGACGCAGCTGTATAATATCATTGGAAATTACGGCATTTGTTTGATTATTGTTACCTTAATCGTGAAAATTGCCCTTTATCCAGTGTATAAGAAACAGATTTTTTCGACTGCGGGTATGGCTGAAATGCAGCCAAAGATTCAGGAGCTTCAGAGGAGATATGCAAATCAAAAAGAAGTTCTGAATGAAAAGATGGCAGAGCTTTACAAAGAGGAAGGTTTTAACCCTATGAGCGGTTGTCTGCCTATGATTGTGCAGATGATTATCATTATGGGACTCTTTGCACTGCTCAGAAACCCTATGATTTTTATTTCGGATGAAAGTATGTATTTTGCAATACATGAACCATTTTTGTGGATTAAAGATCTAAGTCAGCCTGATTTGTGGATTTTGCCAATAGCGGCTGGTATTGCTACTTTCTTCTCTTTCTGGATGAATCAGCAGACCAATCCTAATCAGATGGCTGGAGGTAACTTCATGACTAATATGATGAAATACTTCTTCCCGATTATGATTGTATGGTTAGCAAGATCTTATCCTTCTGGGCTTGCAATTTACTGGTTTATGAGTCAGTTTATTCAGATTTTCTTTAATTTGCGTTTTAACATGCTTAGAAAGGCTCTGAAAGAAAATAAAAAAAATAACAAAAAGAAAAAGAAGTAGTAAGAGCTATGGAGGAAAAAATTAATATGGAGTTTTCGGAAAAATGGGGAACCGATGTGGAAACAGCTGTAAAGCTGGCATTGGATGAACTCAAATTGACCATAGACGAAGTTGATGTAAAGGTTTTAGAAGAACCTTCCAGAGGTTTTTTTGGAATTGGTTCTAAACTGGCATTAGTCAGAGTTGAGAAGAAGAAACCGGTAGAAGAACCAAAAGAAAAGCCTGCTGTAAAAGAAGTAGTTTCTGAAGTAAAGAAACCGGCTTCTGAAGAAATCAAAAAACCAAAGGCTGAGGCGAGAAAAGCGCCAAAAACTGAGAAGACTGAAAAAAAGGCAAGACCTGAGAGAAAATCTTCTGTAGAAAAAGAAGCAGGAGAACTTTTTCCTGTAGAAAATCATATCGCCCTGGAATTTCTTTATGAAGTAACAGAGCAGATGGGTTTAGAAATTGAAATATCTGCAAGAGCAAATGAAGAAAATGTATTTATTGATATTCAGGGTAAAGACTCTGGTACCATCATCGGTAAAAGAGGACAAACCCTTGATGCAATTCAGTATTTAACAAGTCTGGTTGTAAATAAAGATACAGAAAACTACATTAGAGTCGTTGTCGATGCAGAGAATTACAGAGCTAAAAGAGAAAAGACTCTCGAAAAATTAGCAAATAGACTTGCCGACAAAGTAGTAAAAACTAAGAGAAGTGTAAGACTTGAACCGATGAATCCTTATGAACGTAAGGTTATTCATGCAACTCTTCAGCATAATTCCCGCGTTACAACAAGAAGCGAGGGACAAGATCCGTACAGAAGGGTTATCATTGAGCTCAAATAATTTATAGCCCGCAGCAGATGCGGGCTTCTTTTTTCAAGGAGAAATAAATGGAAGATACAATTGCTGCAATTGCAACCGCACCAGGAGAGGGCGGTATTGGAATTATCAGAATCAGTGGAGAACATGCTTATAATATATTAAGACGTGTATTTCGTCCTGCACATCCTGAATCCTTAGAAAATAGAAAAATGTCCTATGGACATATACTAAATCCACAGACAAATAGTATCATAGATGAAGTACTTTGTGTCTATATGAAAGGTCCAAAGACCTACACTACAGAGGATGTAGTAGAAATCAACTGCCATGGCGGCATGGTGCCGCTGCGCAAGATTTTGGAACTGGTACTGCAAAGTGGTGCAAGAATGGCAGAGCCGGGAGAGTTTACCAAGCGTGCATTTTTAAATGGTCGTCTGGATTTGTCTCAGGCAGAGGCTGTTATCGATGTGATTCGCGCAAAGACCGATAAGACCTTTGATGTTGCAATGAATCAGCTGGAAGGCGTATTTTCTGGTACCATTAAAGAGATTAGAAAAAAACTGGTAGATATTTTAGTAAATGTCACAGTCAATATAGATTATCCTGATGAGGATATCGAAGAAATTACTTATGAAAAGTTAGAAAAGGATTTAATAGAAGTAAAATTTGAAGTGAATCGTTTGCTGGCAAGCGCAGAAACAGGAAGAATGATAAAGGATGGACTTGCAGTAGCAATTATAGGAAAACCTAACGTTGGAAAATCTTCACTGATGAATAGTCTTCTTCGTGAGTCCAGAGCTATTGTAACTGAAATTCCTGGAACTACCAGAGATACCATTGAAGAGTATCTCAGTGTAAAGGGAATCCCTGTAAGACTGACCGATACCGCCGGCATCAGAGAAACCAGTGATATTATAGAGCAAATTGGTATTGAAAAATCAAAGGAGTCTTTCAATCAAGCCGATTTAGTTATTTTCATTTTAGACTGCAGTAAAGATTTTTCTGCGGAAGACAGAGAAATTATGGAGCAAATTGATGAAAAGAAAACAATTGTAGTTTTAAATAAAATTGATCTCCCTGCGAAAATTGATGAAAGTGCAGTTAGAGACATTTTACCAAATGCTTATGTGATGAAAACTTCTATGGAAACGCAAGAGGGAATCGGTGACATCGAAGAAAAAATTGTTTCTATGGTGTATGATGGAAAAGTGAGTCAAAATAATAGTCTCATCGTAACCAATGTGAGACATAAAGACATTTTGGTTAAAGCTGAAAAATCTTTGGGTGATGCGATTGCTATGACACAGATGGGAGAGGCTTTAGAGTTTATTGAAATTGATATCAACAGCGCCTACGCGTCTCTTGGTGAGATTATAGGAGAGACTGTTCAGGATGATATTATCAATGAAGTTTTTTCAAGATTTTGTTTAGGAAAGTAAGTTAGGAGAAATATGGAACAAGTATTTATGGGTGAATACGATATTATTGTTGTTGGTGCAGGTCACGCAGGATGTGAAGCTGCACTGGCTTCTGCACGTATGGGTAATCGCACAATGCTGTTTACCATTAATCTGGAAGCAATCGCCATGATGCCTTGCAATCCATCTATTGGAGGAACTGGTAAAGGTCACTTGGTTCGAGAAATTGATGCTCTCGGCGGAGAAATGGGAAAAAATATTGATAAAACCTTTATACAAAGCAGAATGTTAAATACAGCAAAAGGACCGGCGGTGCACTCGCTGCGTGCGCAGGCTGATAAACATAGATATCATACCGAAATGAAGAAAACCATAGAACAGCAGGAAAATCTGCATGTAAAGCAGGCTGAAATTGTGGATTTGATCATAGAAGAGGGAAAAGTATGCGGTGTAGTTACAATGACGCATACATATTATAAGGCGAAGGCAGTGGTGCTGGCTACAGGCACGTTCTTGCGCGGTAAAATTTTTATTGGAGACAGCGCTTATGCAAGCGGTCCAAATGGACTCGCACCTTCTATAGAGCTGGCAGATAATCTGAAAAAACATGGCATGAAGCTGCGCAGATTCAAAACCGGAACACCGGCAAGAGCGCTTGCTTCTACCTTTGATTATACAAAGATGACAGAACAGAAAGGCGATGAAAGAATTGTACCTTTTTCTTTTATGAACGATGAACTGGAAAAAGAACAGGTTTCTTGCTGGCTCACTTACACCAATGAAGAAACCCATACTGTAATTCGAAATAACTTTCATCGATCTGCTTTATTTGGAGGACAAATAGAAGGTGTAGGACCTAGATATTGTCCATCTATCGAAGATAAAATTAACAGGTTTGCAGATAAAGAGAGACATCAGACATTTATTGAGCCAGAGGGACTGGATACTGAAGAAATGTATATCCAAGGTATGTCTTCCAGTTTACCTGAAGATGTACAAGAGAAATTTTATCATACTATACCAGGACTTGAAAATATTATTATAACAAGACCTGCTTATGCAATTGAATATGATTGCATTGACCCACTTGATTTAAAGCCTAATTTAGAAAATAGAATGATTAAGAATTTATTTTGCGCTGGCCAGTTTAATGGAAGTTCCGGTTATGAGGAAGCAGCTGCACAGGGATTGTTGGCGGGAATCAACGCTTCCTTGGAAATAAATGGAAAAGAGTCACTGGTACTAGACAGAAGTGAGGCTTATATTGGCGTTCTCATCGACGATCTCGTGACTAAAGGTACAAATGAACCTTACAGAATTATGACCAGCAGAGCGGAATATAGGCTGGTTTTGAGGCAAGACAATGCAGATTTGCGTTTAACGGAAAAATCTTACAGGTTAGGATTGGCAGATAAAGAAAGATATGACAAATTTCTCGAAAAGAAGAGAATCGTGGAAGAAGAACGTCAGAGAATGGAAACGACTTATATTTATCCGAAAGATGCGAATGCCTTTTTAGAAAGTGTAGGCAGCGCACCGCTGCAGAATAAGGCAACTTTGGCAGAACTTCTGAAACGGCCAGAAGTAACCTATGAAAATATGGCAGTGATAGATTTTTCTCGAAGAGTGCTGACTTCTCATGCAAAGACTCAGCTGGAAGTGCAGATCAAATATGAAGGATATATTGCCAAGCAAATGGCGCAGATTGAAAAGTTTAAAAAACTTGAGAATAAGGCCCTTGATGAGAAACTAGACTATACTGACATTGAAGGACTTCGTCTGGAAGCAGTGCAGAAGCTGAACCAGCTGAAACCTAGATCAGTAGGGCAGGCATCTCGCATTTCCGGTGTATCCCCGGCAGATATTAATGTAATTTTAGTTTATTTAGAAAAGATTAGAAGAAAGAAAGCATAATATGAAAGCATTAACTGAAGCATTTGAACAATTGCAGATTCCATGGGAACAGGATATGGAAGAGAAATTTGTCGGCTATATGGAAGGCATTTTGGAATGGAACGAAAAGATTAATCTGACTGCGATTAAAGACAGAGATGAATTTATAGTAAAGCATTTGGTCGATTCCATACTTTGCGTTGGTTTTCCAGAATACCAAAACAGTGAGAGCATCATAGATGTAGGGACAGGAGCAGGGTTTCCGGGTGTACCCCTTTCTATCGTTAGTCCTGATAAGGGGTTCCTTTTGGCGGATTCTCTGAACAAAAGATTGAAAGTAATCGACGATTTGACTGGCAAGCTGGGAATATATAATGTTGAAACGATTCATGGAAGAGCAGAAGAGCTAGCAAGAAATAAGAATTACAGGGCGCGATTTGATCTTTGTGTTTCCAGAGCTGTTGCTAATATGGCAGTACTTGCAGAATATTGTCTTCCTTTTATCAGAAAGGGTGGATATCTCCTTGCATATAAAGGACCTGATGCAGAAGAGGAACTGAAGAATGCGGAAAAAGCTATTAAAATACTTGGCGGAAAAATTATACGAATAGAATCAACGCCGCTGGAAGGATACGAACATAATATAGTCGTAATTGAAAAGATTAAAGATACTCCTGCGAAATATCCTAGAAAAGCAGGAACTCCGGTGAAAGAGCCCATATTGTGATAGAATATGGGTTTTTTTGTTGGGCATTTTTTCTACATTTCCCTGGAAAACATGGTATGCTGTTATTAGGAAAAGAAAGGGGGATTATATGTTACAAAGGAAAAGTGTAGAACTGCCCATAGGTTCTATCAGAGCCAATCCGGAGCAACCGAGAAAGCATTTTGCGGAAGAGGAATTGAACGATCTTAAAAATTCTATTGCTGAATATGGGGTATTGCAGCCGATAATTGTCAAAAAAGATAAAAGTGGGTCTTTTTTTCTTATTGCAGGGGAGAGAAGACTTCGTGCTGCAAAGCTTGCAGGGCTCACGAAGATACCAGCTCTAATTAAAGACTTCGACGATAAGGATACAGCATTGATTGCGGTAGTAGAAAATGTTCAAAGAGAGAATCTCAGCTACATAGAAGAGGCTTATGCTTATAGAAAACTGATCGAGGATTTTGGTCTGACACAAGGAGAACTTTCTGAGAAGATTGGAAAGCGCCAGTCTACAATTTCTAACAAATTGAGAATCCTTACGCTTCCACCTGATATACAGCAAAAGCTGATTGAAGCAAAGCTGACGGAACGACACGCCAGAGCGCTGCTTAAAATAGAGGATTCAGTAATTCGAGAAAAAATTCTTCAAAGGGTAATCAGTCACAATCTCAATGTAAAGCAGACAGAAAAACTGATTGATGATTATCTGACAAAAGATGAAGCAGAATATAGGAACAGAAGAAAAATTAATTATATCAGCTATAAAATTTATACTAACACAATTCGAAAAGCTTTTGCACAAATTCACGATATGGAGGAGAATTCTAAGATGACAGAAGAGGATAAGGGTGCATATATAGAACTAAAAATCGTGATACCAAAAAATCAATGATGTTTCACGTGAAACATCATTGATTTTTTTTCGTAAAACAGTAGCAAAATTGCAGCGAATCATATATAATGTCTATAGTACATTCTTTGCAGGAGGAAAAACATTGGGAAAAGCAATTGCAATATTTAATCAGAAGGGTGGCGTAGGTAAGACTACAACCAATATCAATTTAGGTGCAAGTTTGGCGCTGAAAGATAAGAAAATCCTAATGCTGGATATAGACCCGCAGGGAAATACTACCAGCGGAATCGGTATTTCTAAAAAGGATTTACCTTATACGGTATATGACCTGCTCATTGAAGATAACTTTGACACCCGCAAAGCGATTATTCATACGAATATAGAAAATCTGGATATTATTCCGGCCAGCATTGATTTAGTTGGTGCAGAAATTGAAATGGTAGCCCTGGAAGGCAGAGAAAGACGTCTGCGAAAAGCGATAGAGAAGGTTAAGGACTTCTATGACTATATCTTTATCGACTGCCCCCCATCGCTGGGACTTTTGACGATAAACTCGTTGACAGCTGTAGAAAGTGTGCTGATTCCAATTCAGTGTGAGTTTTATGCGCTGGAAGGTGTAAGTCAGCTGGTGAATACAATTGAACTTGTAAAAAAGAGCCTCAATACTTCCCTGGAAATTGAAGGAGTTATTTTAAGTATGTTCGACGGCAGAACAAATTTATCTATTCAGGTTGTACAGGAAGTAAAGAAGTATTTCGGCTCTAAAGTTTATTCAACAGTAATTCCTAGAAACATCAGACTGGCAGAAGCACCTAGTTTCGGTATGGCAATTACAGAGTATGACCCAAAATCTAAGGGAGCAGAAGCATATCGTGACTTTGCGGAAGAATTTCTGGAGTGGGAGGAAAATAAATAATGGCATCAGGAAAGACAAAGAACAGGGGACTGGGAAGAGGACTTGATGCGCTGTTTGCTGATCAGGCGCCAGTGGTGCAGCCAGAAGAGACTGTGAAAGCACCTACTATGGCAGATGAAGAAAACGCAGTAGTATATATTAATATTAATGATATCAAACCCAACGAAAATCAACCACGAAAGGTATTCAATGAGGAAAAAATCAGCGAGCTGTCTGATTCAATTTTAGAACATGGAATCATTCAGCCACTGGTAGTTAGAAAGAGCAGTACTGGGTATGAGATTGTTGCCGGTGAAAGAAGATGGCGAGCTGCCAGAAAAGCAGCACTGAAAGAAGTCCCATGTCTGATTCGTAAGTTTAACGATGAAGAGAATATGCTCATTGCAATTATAGAGAATATGCAGCGTGAAGATCTGAATCCGATTGAGGAAGCGGAAGGACTGAATCAGATGATTAAAACCTACGGCTTGACGCAGGAGGAAGTTTCTAAAAGTGTCAGCAAAAGCAGACCGTACATTACCAATGCGCTGCGTCTTTTAAAACTGCCGCCTCAGATTCAGGATTTGGTAACGGAAGGAAAAATTTCAACCGGACATGCAAGAGCGCTCATCTCAATAAGCGATAAAAAACTGCAGGCGGAGCTTTGCAGAAAAATAATAGAAGATGGACTGTCTGTTCGTAAGATTGAGCAGTTGGTGCAGGCTGCGGGAAAACCAAAGAAGCGACCTGTAAAAAAAGTGAAGAGTGCAGATACGGTTCACGTAGAGAATGAACTAAAAAACATTTTCGGCACCAGAGTTTCCATCGAGCAAAAAGGGAAAAAAGGAAAGATCGAATTAGAGTATTATAGTGCGGAAGAATTAAATCGTTTAATAGAACTATTGAAATCTGTGGAATTATAATATTTGTTTCACATGAAACATCAAGGAAATGCCTCTTGAAGCAAGAGGCATTTTGCTATATCAGGATGAAGAGTATGATAGAATTTGAACATAGAATCAGAGTGTTGATGAAAGAGGCAGAGGAAGAACTGCGCAGCATAGGTATTAAACCTTCAAGTAAAATACTGGAAATTAAAGCGAACCACAGGGCCAAAAAGAGACTTGGCTGCTGCAAGGTAGAGAAAAAAGGTCTTGGACAGGTTTTCCGAATTGAGATTTCCACTGCGCTAGCAGATGCCAGAGATAAAGCTTTGAAGCAGGTCATCCTTCATGAGTTGCTCCACACCTGTCCAGGCTGCTTCAACCATGGAACAAAATGGAAAAAACTGGCTAAAATGGTGAATCAGACATACGGATACCACATACAAAGAATGAGCACCTCAGAAGAGCTGGGAATAACAACTCCGGCAGCGGAGCAAAGGGTTCATTATAAATATTGTATTCGCTGCAAAAGATGCGGTAGTACCAGCTATCGTATGAGAAAAAGCAGGGTCGTGGATGAACCGCAAAAATACCGGTGTGCAAAGTGCGGTGGTGCATTAGAGGTAGACCAAATTTAGAAAATGTGGTATACTATACTGTAAACCCTATGAGTAATCCCTAGGGAATTATCACAGAAACAACACGAAGAAAACCAGCTAATGTGATATATTAATGTATATTGCACTGGTTTTATGCGCTAAAAAGAGGGACGAGAAATGGCAAAAATTTTGTTTGAAAAAGAAATTTCATCTAAAATACCTTTACCTGTCTGCATTATTAACAGTAAAGGGAAAGTGGTAAGCGCCAATGAGCACATCGGAGATGTGTTTATTTATGACGGAATTGAAGATGCGGACTTTTTTGCCTTAACCGGAATAAAGACCTCTGATTTATATAGTAAGGTGGACGAGGGAACACACTTCTTTCTGGAAAGAAACGGGAAGCAATTTAAGCTGATTATCAGTAGAGAAAGTGGGGAAGAGGACGCGAACCTTTTGGTATTTTTCTATGATATAACCAACTTTGAGAATTTGAAAGATCGGTATAACGATGAACGCGTATGCGTGCTTAGAATCGTTATAGATAATTACGATGAGTTTGAGGCCAGCACTCTGCCAGAAATGCGGATGCGCATTACCGCTGCTGCCGATAGTGTGATTCGTCAGTGGGCTGCCAAAAACGAAGGCTCTATCAACAAACTGAACAATTCACAGTATGTCATGTACTGCCAGTATTCTCATTTAGAGAATATTATCGAAAATAAGTTTGGTATTTTGGACGAGATTAGACAGATTGAGACGGAAGCGGATTTTCCGATGAGTCTGAGTATCGGGGTAGGCGTTGGAGGAAAGAACCTGATTACCACAGAGGAATACTCCAGAGCCGCTATGGATCTTGCACGAGGACGCGGAGGCGATCAGGCTGTCATTAAACGTGTCAGCAAAATCGAGTATTATGGCGGGAAAATGCAGACTGTAGAGAAGGGAAACAAAGGAAAATCCAGAGTTATCGCCCATGCATTGAAACAGCTGATTGAGCAGTCAAAGAAAGTGATCATCATGGGTCATGTTCACCCGGATATGGACTGCTTTGGCTCGGCGCTGGGCATTCACAGACTGTGCGCTATGTGCGGCAGAACTGCATATATTCTTCTTGACGAAGTGATAGGATCTTTGCAGGAAATTTATGAGCAGGCTAAAGAAAGCGATAATTATATTTTTGTTAACAACAAAAAAGCTGAAAGCCTGGCTGATGAAGACACGCTGTTGATTATAGTAGATACCCATAGACCTAGTTATGTTGAAAACAGAAATTTGCTTACAATGACAGAGCGAATTGTGGTTATCGATCATCACAGAAAAGCAGAGGATTATGTGGAAAATCCGATTTTGTCCTATATTGAATCCTACGCTTCTTCAACAGCAGAGCTGGTCAGCGAGATTCTGCAGTATGCAGCGCCAAAGAAAACACTTATTAAGCTGGAGGCAGAAGCGCTCCTTGCAGGAATGACAATCGATACTAACCGCTTTGCTGTAAAGACCGGCGTCAGAACTTTTGAGGCTGCGGCATGGCTCAGACGATCCGGCGCAGACACTGCAGAAGTAAAGCGATTTTTCCAGACTGATCTGGAGGCATTTAAGATTCGTGCAAAGTGTATTGCAGCTGCGGACTTTCACGAAAAAGGCGTTGCAACCTCCATCTGTGAAGGCTGCAATGAAGATGCGCAGGTAGTAAATTCTCAGGTTGCAGATGAGCTTTTGACTATCAAGGACATTAAAGCTTCCTTTGTGGCAGGAAGAACTTCACAGGGAAAAACAGTAATAAGCGCCAGATCTTTGGGGGAAATCAACGTACAAGTAATTATGGAAAAACTGGGCGGGGGCGGACATCTAACCACGGCGGGTGCGCAGGTGGACTGCAGCCCTGAGGAAGTTATAGAGAAAGTGTTGGAATTACTAAAATAAAAGGAGAGATAAAGATGATTGTAATTTTAAATAGAGATGTAAAAGGTACTGGTAAAGCTGGTGATGTAGTAAAAGTCAGCGATGGATACGCAAGAAACATGCTGCTGCCGAAAGGGTATGCAACCGAGGCGACCGATGGCAATATCAGAAGTCTTGAGAAGCAGAAAGAACTGCTGGCACAGAAAAAGGCAGAAGAAAAAGCGGCGGCAGAAGAACTTGCAAAGAAGCTGGAAGATGTAACTGTTATTATCAAGACTAAGTCCGGTGAAGGCGGCAGACTTTTCGGCTCCATTACTTCCAAGGATATTGCTGACGAAACGAAAAAGCAGACCGGTCTTACCATCGATAAGAAAAAAATTCAGATGAAAAACCCAATTAAGAGTATTGGCAGATTTGAAATTGATGTGAAATTGTATCCGGAAGTATCCGGTAAGCTGACCGTTGAAGTAACCGACTAAAACTGATTGACTGATAGTATAGAGAGGAATCTACATGGTTGAGAAAATTCCACCCCATAATACGGAAGCGGAGAAGTCTGTTTTAGGCTCAGCCATGCTGAGCAAGGACGCGCTTTCCGATGTTATTGACCATATTACACCAGAGGATTTTTATGACGCAGCGCATAAAGAGATTTTCACTGTGATGATTGAGCTATTCAGAAATAATGTACCGGTGGACATTGTAACGGTCTGTGAGGAACTGCGCAAGAGAAAGTCGCTTGAAATGGTCGGCGGCAGAGTCTATATCGCCAGCTTGTCATCGGTTGCTCCTGCACCCAGCAGTGCTGCGGAGTATGCCAAGATTGTTTCTGAAAAAGCCTCTATGCGCAGACTGATTCAGACCGCTGAGGATATCAGAGAGAAAGGCTATGAAGAATCCATGGCGGCTTCTGATATTTTGGACTACGCTGAAAAGGGCATTTTTGAAATCGCCCAGAAAGGTCAGCGCAGCGATTTTGCGCCTATTAAAGAAGTTCTCATAGAAAATGTAGCGATGATAGACAGAGCAATACAGACGCAGGGACAGGTCATCGGACTTTCCACGGGATTTAAACGGCTGGATGAGCTGACAAGCGGGTTGCAGCGATCTGACCTTGTTATTATTGCGGCAAGACCTGCTATGGGAAAGACTGCCTTTGTTTTGAATATCGCCCAGAACGCAGCAGTAAAATCCGGTGCCAGCGTGCTGATTTTCAGTTTGGAAATGTCCAAAGAACAGCTTGGACAGAGACTTCTGGCTATGGAGTCCCGCGTAGAAATGCAGAAGTTGAAAACGGGAAGTCTGGAGCGAAACGACTGGGACAGAATTAATATGGCGCTGGACTCTTTGTCCAAAACCAATTTACATATTGACGATACACCAGGTATCAGTGTACTTGAAATGAAAAATAAGTGCCGAAGACTGAAATCTGAAAAGGGTCTGGATCTTGTCATTATCGACTATCTGCAGCTGATGAAGGCAGAGGGGAGAGCAGACAGCAGACAGCAGGAAATCAGTAATCTGTCCAGATATTTAAAATTGCTGGCAAGAGAGATGGATTGTCCTGTAATGGTACTTTCTCAGCTTTCCCGTGCACCGGAACAAAGACAGGATCATAGACCGATTCTGTCTGACCTGCGTGAATCCGGATCTATCGAACAGGACGCCGATATGGTTATGTTCCTGTATCGTGACGACTATTATAATAAGGAAAACTCAGAAAAACCGGGTGTCTGTGAGGTGAATCTTGCAAAACACAGAAGTGGGCCGACCGAAACCTTTGATTTGACTTGGGTGGCAAGATACACCAAGTTCAGTGATAAAGCGTAGTTTATAGTGATTTGTATCTGAAAGAGAGTTGCTTATGAAAATTACAGGGGATATGAAGGTTTGTGATGTTTTGAATCTTAACGAAGAGATGGAATTGATTTTTGAAGAGTATGGACTGCTTTGCACCGGTTGTCCCGGAGCAGTGCAGGAAACTTTGCATGAAGCGGCAGAGGGACATGGTCTTGACATAGAAGAATTGCTTTGCGCGCTGAATAAAGAAGCATAAGGGCGAGTATTTATGAACTTTATAAAAGAAAAAATCAAAGACTTTTTTCTGCTGGATACAAAAGTAGAAAATATTTTTATCAACGAATATATGCCATCCGCGCCCGGAGATTTTGTGAAGGTATATCTGTATGCGAGTATGTATGCAGAACACGGTCTTGAAATTACGGAAAAAGCGATAGCAAAACAGCTGGGACTTTCTGAGGAGAAAGTGCGGGAAGCCTGGGAATATTGGGAAGAGCGAGGCGTTATAAGAAAGCGTTACTTTGATACACAGGGCAACGTTAGCTTTATTGTGGAATTTCTCAGTCTGAAGGAGCAGCTGTATGGGAAAAACACTGCACCTGTACGGGGGGAAGCAAGCAGACCGAAAGGTGACAATGTCTTCGGAAATCCGGAAGTCAAAGTTATGTTTAAAGATATCGAAAAAGCTTTGGGACGGACTCTGGACTCTTCTGAGCTGGGTCAGATTATGAAATGGCTTACCGATTACGGCGCTAGCCCTGAGGTGGTTTTTACAGCAGTAAAATATTCTATCGACAAGAACAAGACCAGCATGCGGTATATCGAAAGTGTGGTAAAAGGATGGACCGAAGAAGGGCTTCAGTCCACAGATCAGATTAGCGAAAAACTGCAGGAGATGGACGAAAAATATTACCGCTACAGAAGAGTGCTTAAAGCTCTTGGTTTTACCAGAAATGCTACAGAAGCAGAAAAAGAAATGATGGATAACTGGTTTGAGCGTATGGGCTACTCTATGGACAGAGTGTTGGAAGCCTGTACAAAGACAGCCGGTATATCCAGTCCGAATTTTAACTATGTCAACAAGGTTTTAGAAAACTGGAGAGACGAAGCGCAGAGCAAAGGCGTGGATGTCAACACCAAGATTGTGGTGACTCAGGCAGTGCTCAACCAGTATTACGATTACTTGCGGGATAAGGCAGAGAAAGAGGCGGAAGAGAGAAAACAGGAAGTTTATCAGAAGCTGCCTAGAATTAAAGACATTGATGAGGAAATCCGCAGGATGGGATCCCAGCTTTCTAAGGCGCTGATTTTAGGCTCTTCAGAGAACGAGAGTAAGAAGATAAACAGCATTATGGACGAGCTGGCAGCAGAACGTGCAGTGGTGCTGACGGAAAACAATTTTGAGATGGATTACACCGACATAAAGTACGCTTGTGAGAAGTGCAGCGATACTGGAATGACAGATCTGGGAGAGCGTTGTTCCTGTATTAAGCAGCGTACGGAAGAGGCGGAAATATGGATAAAGAAAAAAAGTTTAGAAAAATAGTGGACGTTGCGGCAGGGATTATTACCTGGCATGACGAGGCGCAGATTCGCTTCGACAAATGGCTTGTTTCCTTTTGGCAGCTCATCATTAGCGGTGCAGCTGGTGTCGTGACGTTCCATGATCATACACAGGAACGAGTGGACAGGCTGTGGCTTATCATGAGATATCATACAGCCAGCGCCATTCACAGGAACCGGAAGAGCTTTATCGACCATAAAAAGAGTATTTTAAGCCACTTTGCAGGATTTGTGCTGGTAGCGGTTGCCATGGTAGCTATGTTCAACTATGCTACAGGTTTTCAGTATTCTTATAACGGCAAAGTACTGGGCTATGTAAAGAATCAGGAGGATGTCATTAAGATTCTGGATTTGGTCAGTGCCGAGCTGAGTAAAGAGTACGGGTCACAGATTCATATTGAAGCTGATGAAAACATCAGCTTCAAAAATGTGGTAGTTTTGGATAAGGATATTGATGACATTGACACGGTACTGAAGAGACTTACTTACATGACCGACATGGAAGCACAGGCTTACGGCATTTATATAGACGGACAGTGTTTTGTCATCTGCGAAAGCAAGGATGCTGCTAATGCTGCACTGCGCAATGTGCAGAAATCTTTCATGGACGGTGAAGGTGAGATAAAATATCTGCGTGTTGGTTTTAAAGAAAACGTAGAAATCAGGCAGATGGACACGAAGCTTGCTTATATCAGCGGCAAGAAGGAAGCCGTATCAAAGATTATGGACGGCGGTTCCAAGGAGAAGGTTTATGTAGTAAAGGCAGGCGACACTTATTCGGGAATTACCAGCAAGTTTGATACGACCTTTGAAGAACTAAAGGAAAACAATCCAAAATTGAAAGAGGATTCTCTTTTCCCAGGTGATGAAATCCTGATTTCTCAGGCAGTTCCAGCATTAACTGTAGTGACGGAAGAAGAAGCAACCTATGCGGAAAAGGTAAAATATAAGACAGAATATAGGGAAGATGATTCCCTGTACGAAAATGTGACTAAAGTGATTCAGAAAGGCGTCAACGGAAAACGAGTGGTGACGGCTAGAATCATCAGAGAAAACGGGGAAGAAGTCGGAAAAGAAGTTTTAAAGACGGAAACCATCAAAAAATCCGTAAAGAAAATCGTAATAAAAGGAACCAAGAAACTACCGAAGACGGCACCGACAGGTACCTTTATTATGCCGGTATCTGGGTATACACTGACGTCGGAATTCGGATGGAGATGGGGACGTAATCATGACGGACTGGATTTGGCATGTCCGACAGGTACACCGATTCATGCTTCAGACGGAGGTACAGTGGTTTACGCAGGCTGGTACAGCGGCTACGGGCTATTTATAGAAATTGACCATGGCAGCGGAATGAGGACCAGATACGGACACTGCAGTGCAATTAATGTCAGCGTGGGTGACAAAGTATATCAGGGTCAGAAAATCGGAGAAGTAGGAAATACAGGAAACAGCTACGGATCTCATTGTCACTTTGAGATTGTAAAGAATGGTACTGCTGTAGATCCATTTAACTATTTATAAATACGCTGTTTTTAAGAACACCAGCATGTACCTAAATGCAGGCGGCAAAGTCTTTTCGGGAAAATTTCGGATTTTCCGGCATATACTTACCAATAAAAGGAGGTCTGTGCGATGGAAAATCATGTGATTGAGCTGGAAAACAAGAGCCGGCTTATGGTGAGCGCAGTGACAGCGGTGGATGCATTTGATGAAGAAACAATTCTGGCTGATTTAGCAGATGAGGGACTAGTAATTTCCGGAAAAAATTTGCATATTGAAGTGCTGGATTTGGAAGAGGGGAAGTTAGTCGCCACAGGCGAGATTGAAGCGCTGACCTATACAAAGAAAAAAGCAAAGACAAAACTTTTTGACAGGTTTCGAAAATGACAGCGCTGATTCAGAGAGAACTGTTTCAGCTGCTGATTATGTTCGGCTGTGGAATTGGCATCATGATTACCTTTGAAGCGAGAAATTATTTGATGAAATGCTGCGGAAACAGACGGCGGGTTCAAACAGTTATCTACTTTGCTTTTTGGATATTTGCAGCGTTTCTGTTCTACAGGTTTTTGTATAGGGCGTCTCATGGTGTTGTGACTTTGTATGGGCTTGCGGCTATGCTAGGCGGCATATTCTTGTGGAAAAAAGGCATTTGTGGTATACTGAAAGAGAACTAAAAGTTGGGTACACAGGTATGAAGAAGAGGAAAAAAGGGAGAGTTAAGCAGTTTACGGAAGCAGAAATGCGAAAAAGTGAAACAGGCAAAGCCGAAACTGTCAGCACTGCCGGCACTGTCCGAAAGAAAAAAAGAGTAAAACTGAATCAAGGCAGATTAATCCTGACCGTTATAGTAGTGATACTAATAGCGGTCGTTGGAATGTCCATAAAAAATGTCTTTGATTTGAGGGCAGAGCAAAAAAGCCTGCAGGAAGAAAATCAAAATCTTTTGCAGCAGCAAGAAGCATTGGAAGCTGAACTTGAAAATGTAAACGATTTGGAATATATTGAAGAACAGGCGAGAATTCAGCTGCGCATGATTAAACCGGGAGAAATTTTATTTGTTTTAGATAAAGAACAGGACAAAGATGACAGCAATGGAAACGACGAAAAAGACAATTAAAGAGGCTATCATTGTAGAGGGCAGAGACGATACGGCGGCAATCAGGCGGGCAGTGTCAGCAATGACCATTGAAACGCACGGTTTCGGTATGCCGGATTCTATGTGGCCTCTCATCGAAAAGGCGTATAATGAACAGGGCATAATTATATTTACAGATCCGGATTATGCCGGCGAAAAAATTAGAAGAAAAGTGGCGGAGCGTTTTCCAGGCTGCAAGCAGGCCTTTCTGCCTAAGGGAAAGGCACTGAAGAAAGGCAATGTGGGCGTAGAAAATGCAAAACCTGAAGATATCATAGAAGCGCTGGAACACGCGCGCTGTACAGCGTCCGATTCTCAGCAGCTTTTTACCATGGAGGATTTGACTGCTTGCAGATTGGCGGGAACGCCGGAGGCTAAGGAGCGGAGAGAACAGCTTGGGAATCTTCTTTCCATTGGCTATGGAAATACGAAGACATTCCTGCGGAAACTGAACCAGTTTCACATTACAAAAGAGGAATTTTATCAGAGAGTAAAGGAACTTACATGAAATTATATGCACCCTCGACCATTCGAGAAATTAAGGATAAATACGGTTTTAAGCTGTCAAAAAGTCTTGGTCAGAATTTCTTGACTGACAAGAACATCATCGACAAGATTATTGAAGCCACGGAAATTACTGATGAGGATTTAGTCATCGAAATCGGGCCGGGAATTGGTGTTTTGACTGCAGAGGCGGCGCAGCTTGCGAAGAAGGTTGTCGCTGTTGAAATCGACAGGAATCTAATTCCGATTTTGCGGGATACGCTGAAGGAGTTTGACAACATTGAGATTATCAATAAAGATGTGCTGAAAGCGGATTTAAACGCAGTTATTGCAGCTTCAGGCTGTAAGAAAACGAAAATTATAGGCAATCTGCCTTACTATATTACCACGCCGATTATCATGGGGCTTTTGGAAAGCCATGTAGCGGCGGACAGCATTACCATCATGATGCAAAAGGAAGTGGCAGACAGAATCAAGGCTGGGCCAGGCACCAAGGCTTACGGCGCTTTATCTGCAGCGGTGCAGTATTACTGCACGGTGGTGACAGTGGCAACAGTACCAAAGGAAGTGTTCTTTCCTGCACCGAAGGTGGATTCAGCGGTGCTACGTCTTGACCTTAGATTGGAAAAGCCGGTAGAACTTGTGGACGAGCAGTTGTTTTTCCGCTGCATTAAGGCGGGCTTTGGACAGCGAAGAAAGACCCTTTCTAACTCATTATCGCAATTAGGCGATTTTACAAAGGAAGAGATAAAAACGTGTCTGGCAGGCACTGGGATTGATGAAAAGAGACGGGCTGAGACTCTGTCATTGAGTGAATTTGCAGCGATTGCAAACCACCTGGCAAAAGGGAAATAAAGTGAGGGATAGTAACATGGAGAAATTGCAGCAATTTTATCAGAAAAGATTAAAAAACAGTTTTGCCTTCTGCGCAGTATGGGCTTTTGTACTTAACTTTGCCATAGAAACACTGGCAAGAAAAGGTCTTGGAGGTTTTGAGTTTTTACTGCACAGTCCGGTTGCATTCTTTTATAATACGCTGCTGATCTTTGCAACTTTGATTATTGCAACCCTTTTTAAACGAAGGGTATTTGTGGTAACGGTGGTCACCATCGTATGGATGGGAATCGGCATTACCAACGGTATTATTCTCATGCAGAGAATGACACCGTTTACAGTAAAGGATTTGAGCAATCTCGCCGACGGGGCAACGATTTTAACCAATTATTTCAGCAAAACCGAAATTATTCTTATTGCTGGCGGCATTTTGTTGGCGGCAACAGCGCTGCTACTTCTTTGGATTAAGGGACCGAAGAAGAAAGAGCCAATACAGTGGAAGAGGAATCTGACCGCTGCAGTTGTAGTCATTGCATTGACCTTTGTGATGACTTTTGGGCTGATTCGTATCGGAGTACTGAGTACTTTTTTTGGAAATCTGGCGTATGCCTATGAGGACTACGGTGTGCCGTACTGCTTTGTGAACACTTGGCTCAATACCGGAATTGCAAAGCCTGCAGGATACGATGAAAAAATGATTAAGGGCCTCTTTGATAAGGATCAGTACAATGAAGATGGTACCATGAAGCTGGTTGAAAGTGACGAGGATGAAAATCACCCGAATATTCTATTCCTTCAATTGGAATCTTTTGTGGATCCATCCATGTTTAAGCATATTGAGCTTTCAGCGGACGCGGTACCGAACTTCCGCAGAATGAAGCAGAAATATACCACTGGCAAACTCACCGTTCCTGCCTGCGGCGCGGGAACTGCCAACACGGAATTTGAAGTGATGACCGGAATCAGCGTTAAGTTCTTTGGACCGGGCGAATATCCGTTTAAGTCCATTCTGAAAGAGAGGACCGGGGAGAGCCTTGCCTTTGACCTAAAATCCTTGGGCTATAAGACCCATGCGGTGCATAACCACAGAGCCCTTTTCTATAACAGAAATGATGTGTTTGCCAATATCGGTTACGACAGCTTTACTTCACTGGAATACATGAGTGACGTGCCGAAAACGCCGAAAAACTGGGCGAAGGATAGCATATTGACGGAACAAATTCTGGAAACCATGGAGCTGTCTGAGGAAAGAGATTATATCTATACCATTTCCGTACAGGGACATGGAAAATATCCGACTGAGCAGATCATCAAGAATCCAAAAATCCAGGTCACGGATGCGCCGAATGAAGATATCAAATGGCAGTATGAGTACTATGTCAATCAGATTTATGAGATGGATTTGTTCATTAAGGAACTGACGGAAGCCCTTGAAGCTTATGATGAGGACGTAATTCTGGTTATGTACGGTGACCATATTCCGGCACTGGATATAACGGAAGATATTTATGCCGAGGACAATCTGTACCAAACGGAATATATCATGTGGAGCAATTTCCCGATGGAAAAAAGGGATAAAAATTTAGCGGCATATCAGCTTGCAGCAGAAGTTTTGAACCGGGTAGATATTCATACCGGAACTACTGTAAAGTATCATCAGACAAAAGACCATGATGCAGCAGATTATCTGGATAATCTGAAAGCGCTGGGGTATGATATGTACTATGGAAAAGGCTATATTTACGGCGGAGAAAATCCGTTTGAAAGGGCCAAAATGACTCTGGGTGTAAAGAAAATCAAAATTGATAGGGTAGTCAATATCGGTGGAAAGTATTACATTAAAGGACAGAACTTTACGGAATACAGCAAGGTAACCCTTAACGGAGAAACCTTGAGAACCATTTATCTTGGACCGAGTCTTCTGGGACTGCAGGAGGAAGTTGACCCTGCTGACGCAGAAAATATGAAGGTCAGCCAGATAGATAAGTCTAATAAAGAAATTATCAGTACTACAGAGTAAACGCGAACGGAGGAAAACCATGAAATCTTTGGAAACAGAACGACTGAACCTTAGAATGTTTACCCCTGAAGACGCAGAAGATGTGTATGCTTATGCGAGCAATCCTAACGTAGGACCGCCTGCAGGCTGGGCGCCTCATAAAAGCGTGGAAGATTCCAGAAAAATTATAGAGGAAATTTTTATGCCGCCTGAAGCTTGGGCGATTTGTATTAAAGGCGATGACAGAGTGGTCGGCGTTATTGCGCTGGAGCCAGATAATATCAGACCTGAGGCTAACAGCAGGGAACTGGGATATAATCTGGCGGAGGAACACTGGGGCAAAGGATATATGACAGAGGCGGCAAAGGAAGTGCTTCGTTTTGCCTTTGAGGAGCTGGGACTGGATCAGGTTGGAATCTGTACCAGCAGAGTCAACAGGCGTTCTCAGCGTATTATTGAAAAGTGTGGCTTTACCTATGAGGGTACCATTCGCAGATACTATAAAATCTATGATGGAAGTCTGCGTGATTCGATGGTGTTTTCCATGCTGAGAGAAGAATTTTTTGCGGGAAAAGACAGCAAATAAGTCTGTATCACCTAATAAGAAGTTAAAAGAAAAGAGCGTGTATTGTCAGTGACTCACGCTCTTTATATACTTTAAATCGTATTTATGGCTGCAGACCCAGCTCTATGAACTTGTGAAGCTCTGAAAGGGAAATCTTCTGAAGTCTGCATTTTCCAATGGATTCGGGAATAATCATGGTAATCTTGTCACCGCTGATTTTTTTGTCCATCAAGGCGAAACGGTATAAATCCTCGAGGGGATAATCGACAGACAAATCGAAGCCGAGATTGGTGAGAATTTCGGTCAGATCGCCGCTGATATCTACATTGGTGAGACCTTGCCTGAAAGCTGCTTTCGCTTCTACGACCATGCCTTTTGCAATGGCTTTTCCGTGAGGTATGGAAAAAGCACTGAGTTTTTCAAGACCGTGCCCAATCGTATGACCGAAGTTGAGAATCTGGCGCAGACCCATGTCCCGTTCATCAGCTTCGACAACGGATTTTTTGATGGAAACACAGCGTTCAATGACGTATTCGTAATCTTGTGCTTTAATATGTTCAATCAGAGAGGACTCTGCAACGACAGCACATTTAATGGCTTCCGCAACACCGTCCTGTAGTTTGGAAGGCGGCAGACTGTCAAAGGTTTTGTAGTCGCACAGTACCAGGGAAGGCTGCCAGATAGCACCGACCAGATTTTTTCCGGAGAGCAGATTGATGCCCGTTTTGCCGCCGACAGCAGCATCTATCGCAGACATATAAGTGGTCGGGATTTGAATGTACGGAATGCCGCGCATATAGGTGGCAGCAACAAAGCCTGCCATATCGCCGACAACGCCGCCGCCGAGGGCGATAATGCCGTCGGAGCGGTTGAGACTTTCGTCCGCCATAGCTTCCAGGATATTGGAGTAAGTGTTCAAATTCTTGGAATGTTCGCCTGCAGGAAAAACTACTTTGGAGGTGCGGTATCCGTGCTCCATTAATGATGTCATGATGACCTGGGAATAAATACTGTTGACCGTGCTGTCTGTAATAATGCAAAGATGGCAAGGAGGAATACAAGTGCTGATATAAGCACCTGCGTCCTTGAGTAAAGCTTCGCCGATTAAGACTTCGTAAGGATTTTCAGTTGAAATAAGAAATTTTTTCATTTTGTAGAGCTCCTGCCGCAACGGCTGTTATTGATAATATATAGTCCCATATGTTATACTATAAACGATTGTAACATATTTTTCAGTTTTTTGCAAAAACCATATACAAGAGGTGAGTAAAATTAAGAAATTCATAGGCAGATGTATTTTTGCAGTCATCGCCCTTGGCTGCATCATCGGAATTGCCAGTATGACTATAAATAACCATATCGTAAAATCGCAGAAGGATAATATCCTGTGCGCCGTTACTGAGGAGGAGTCTGTGCTTGCTTCTTCGGATATCGAGAGACTTAAGGATAAAGGCGCAGACTGCATTTTAGTGCTGGGCGCGGGAATTAAAGATGACGAAACGCCGACGCCGATGTTAAAGGACAGACTGGACTTGGGCATTATGCTTTACCAGGAGGGCGTTGCGCCGAAGATTCTTCTTTCCGGCGACAACGGAACGGAAAGTCATAATGAGATTCATGTCATGCTGAATTATGTAAAGAAAGCCGGTGTGCCGGAAGAAGACATTTTCTGTGACCATGCGGGATTTTCCACTTATGACTCCATGTACCGGGCAAAGGACATTTTTTCGGCACAAACTATCATTGTAGTGACCCAGACCTATCATGAATACAGAGCACTGTATATCGGTGATGAACTGGGCCTGGATGTATTTGGCGCTGCTTCAGATCAGTTTACTTATGCGGGGCAGCCTATGAGAGAGATTAGGGAAGTTATGGCACGAGTGAAGGATTACTTTAAGGTTATGGGGAAACCGGAATCGGTGCTGGGGGGAGAAGTGATTCCAATCAGCGGCAGCGGTATCATATCACACGGAGAGTAGAGAAATGGACTATCAGCTATACGAAATTTTACTTTTGTTTTCAATTTACAGCATTGCGGGATGGATTTTTGAAGTGTTTCTGTTTGCGCTGCAAAACAAAGGCTTTCAGAATAGGGGAGTTTGCTACGGACCTTATTTGAGCGCTTTTGGCTTTGGTGCCCTTGGAATTCTATATGGAAATGCTTTTCTTGAAGAGAATTTTACGCTGAATCCGACGGTCTCTTTTATCAGCATTTTCGTTTTGGGAATTGCTGTGGGGCTTGTAATGTGGCTTTTGAGCGCCCTTGTGATTAATGGATTTTGCGGTGCAAAGGTGATTCACTTAAAATGGTACTATCCAATTTTGGCAGGTTTCGGTGCATGGATATTGATTTTGCAATTGAATCCGCTGCTGGTGGTGTTCATAAAACGGCTGCCGTCTTGGATTCATATGGTATTTTTGCTAGTTTATTGGGTGAGATATTTTCCGGAATTGGTAGATGGTATCATGGAAATGAAAAAATTTAAAAAAACACACACATTGCATAGACACGCGGAATAAGATAATGGAGGAGATAAAATCCTCCATTATTTTTTTTGCGGGGTGAAACGGATGATATATCTTGACAATGGAGCAACGTCATTTCCCAAACCAAAGGGTATGACCTATATAATGGAAGACTGCATGCTGCATTATTGCGGAAATCCAGGCAGGTCAGGTCATGCTATGTCCATGAAGACAGGGGAAAAGATTTATGAGGCAAGAAAACAGGTGGCAAAGCTTTTTAGTATTAAAAATCCAGGCAGACTGTTATTTACAAAAAATACCACGGAGAGTTTGAATCTGGCAATGTACGGATTCTTGCGCAATGGGGATCACGTTGTCACCACCTCCATGGAACATAACTCAGTGCTGAGACCTTTGAAGGCGCTGGAAGATAGAGGGGTGCAGCACTCCATTGTATGTGGAAATATAGAGGGGTGTGTGAGCGGGCAGGCGATAGGAAATGCCATCACAGAAAAGACGAGACTTATTGTGATGACGGCGGCATCCAACGTGACAGGAAGTATCATGCCAATCAAAGAGGTTGCCGGGATTGCCAAAGAAAAAGGAATTCCGCTGCTTTTGGACGCTGCCCAGGCTGCGGGCTGTATGCCTTTGAACGTGGAGGAACTGGGAATTTCCATGATGGCTTTTCCTGGGCATAAAGGATTGCTTGGACCTCTTGGCACCGGATGTCTTTATGTTTCCGAGGAAATAGAACTGCAGCCGCTGCTTTACGGAGGAACCGGAACAGAATCAAGAAGCAGACTGCAGCCTGCGGACTTTCCGGAAGGCTTTGAAGCGGGGACTGTCAATGCACCGGGAATCATAGGGCTGGGATATGCGGCATCAGTAGTGGAAAAAGTGGGAATTCACGCTATTGCGTACCATGAAAGACAGCTGATTTGTCAATTTGACAATGCGATTCGCAATATGAATTGTGTAGATTTATATGGGCCGGTGTCGGAGCAGAAGACAGGAATCAGCTTGTTCAATATTCGCGGCATTGAGTGCGAGGAAGTTGCAGACAGACTGAACAGGGAGTTTGGAATTGCAGTCAGAAGCGGCTATCACTGTGCAGGCCTTGCGCACAGAACGATTGGAACTTGGGATACCGGTGCCGTTCGACTTAGTGTTGGACCATTCAACACGGGAAAGGACATCAAAAGGGCCGTTGATGCAGTTTGGAAAATATCACAGAAAAAATAAGTTTTTTTATGTGAACTTTGTGCGAATTTTACTGAAAGAACGGTTGATTTCATTGACAATAGACACTCTGCCATATATAATTTTAAGTTGTGGCTGAGTGTCGTTTTTTGAGACAAAGCCTTAAAATTTGGGTATAAGAAAGGGAAAAACATGTCGAGATTTAGCGTTAAAAAGCCATTTACGGTTTTTGTTGCAGTCATCCTTATTTTAATGACGGGAATCGTATCATATACGAAGATGACGCCAGATTTGTTTCCGGATATCGATATGCCGTATGTAGTGGTTGTAACGCCGTATCCGGGTGCGACACCGGAAAAGGTGGAAACCGGAGTAACCAGACCTATGGAGCAGAGTCTGGCAACTTTGACGGATATAAAAAGTGTACAATCTGTTTCCAATGCTAACTATGCTATGGTAGTTCTGGAATTTGAAAATAGTGTGAATATGGATACTGTTTCTTCAGATATTTTACAGAAAATCAATCTGGTGGAGGGTAGCTTTGATGATGGGGTAGGTTCTACCACGATTATGAAAATTAATCCCAACATGATTCCAGTCAGTGTTGCTGCAGTAGATTATGAAGGAAAAGAAAGAGCGGAGTTATCCGCTTTTGTCAGTGATACGCTTTTGAATAGATTAGAGGGAACTGCTGGTGTTGCAAGCATAAATTCCTCCGGGATTCTGGAAGAAAAAGTAAACGTTGTCATCAGTCAGGACAAGATTGACAAACTGAACAACAAGATTTTAGCGTCAGTCAACAGTCAGCTTGCCGATGCCCAGAACCAGCTGGACAGCCAGAAGGCTAAGGTGACCGACGGCAAGAAAAAGCTGGAAGAGGGAAAGAACCAGATTGCCGAAGGTAAGGAAGAACTTAAAAAGGCAAAAGAACAGCTGGAAGCAGGCAAGGATTTTCTGCCGGAGGGCGAGTATGAAAAGCAGGCGGCTGCCCTTAAAACGGCGGAAGCGGAGCTTGCAAAGAATGAAAAACAGCTTGAAAAGACAAGTTCGCAGCTTTCCGAAGCGGATAAGCAGTTAAAATCTGCACAGGTGCAGCTGGATTCTCAGTCCAGCAAAGCGCGAGAAAGCGCCAATATCGGAGATAAAATTACGACTGATATGATTTCCGGCATTTTGCAAGCGCAGAACTTTTCCATGCCGGCTGGCTATATCGTGGAAAATGGGAATAATGTGCTGCTCAGCGTAGGCGATCAAATAACCACAGAGAAGCAGGCAAAGAATCTGTTCCTCTTTGATTCCGGTGTGGACAGCGTAGGAAAGGTTTACGTCAAGGATGTTGCTGATGTATTCATCAGCGATAACAGCGAGGACCTTTATGCAAAGATTAATGGGGAAGATGGCATTGTGCTGACTTTCTCAAAACAGTCGAATTTTGCGACGGCGGAGACCTGCGAAAATTTGCAGGAAAAGTTTGATCAGCTTGCCGAGGAATACGAAGGTCTGCATTTTACAACGCTGATGGATCAGGGTGATTACATAAAGCTGGTTGTAACTTCTATTTTGAGTAGTTTGCTTTGGGGTGCGCTCTTTGCGATTATCGTGTTGTTCCTGTTCCTCCGAGGAATCAAGCCGACATTGATTACGCTGTGCAGCATTCCAATCAGTATCATATTTGCTATACTTTTAATGTATTTCTCCGGCATTTCCATCAACCTGATTTCTATGTCAGGGCTTGCAGTGTCTGTAGGAATGCTGGTCGACAACTCCGTTGTTGTGATTGAAAATATCGTTCGTCTGCGGCGGCAGGGGGTTCCTGCTCCAAAGGCAGCAGTGGCAGGTGCAAAACAGGTGGGTGCTGCTATTACGGCGTCAACGTTGACAACGGTCTGTGTATTTGTGCCGATTATCTTTACGGATGGACTTACTAAACAGCTATTTACCGATATGGCGCTGACAGTGACATATACCTTGGCAGCTAGTTTGATTATTGCACTGACTTTAGTACCGGCTATGGCCTCTAAATTACTGGTAAAGACCAGAGAAACGGAAGGGAATTTTTTCCTTGCAGTTCTGGAAAAATATAAGCAGTCCGTTACCTTTGTGCTGCGTCATAAGTTACCGGTACTTCTTCTTGCAGTAGTACTTTTGGCAGGTAGTGTATATATGAGCCTGTCAAAAGGATTTATATTCATGCCGGAGATGAGTTCGCCGCAGATTCAAGCAACGGTAACAATGCCGAAGGGCAGCACCTTAGAGGAAACCAAAGAACAGGCAGACGAGGCTATCAAGCGGATTCAGAACGTGAACGGCGTAGAAACAGTTGGTGCAATGATGGGCGGCGACAGCATGATGGGAAATTCCTCCTCAGAGCAGTCCGTATCCCTGTATATTATGCTGGAGGCGGAAAGTGAGACTGACAGCAGTGCCATTGCAGCAGAAATTAACAGCCTTTGCGAAGATATGGAAGCAGAGGTTACTGCCTCTGGCTCTTCCATGGGCGACTTTACCACTGCCATGGGTGGCGCAGGGGTTTCCATCAAAGTCTACAGCGGTGATCTTGATAATCTGCAGGAAGCGGCTCACGGAATCACTGACGTTTTGGAAACTGTTGAAGGAATCGAAGAAGTTGAAAGTGGTGTGCAGGAATCTGACAAAGAGTACCACTTTACAGTAAAGAAAACTGCTGCAATGAAGGAAGGTCTTACAGTTGCGCAGGTTTACGCGGCTATCGTGGATGCTATGACCTATGAGGATACGGCAACTACTGTGACATGGCAGGACGACAATTATGACGTGATTGTTTCTTCTGAGCAGAAAAGCCAGCTGACAACAAAGGATATCAGAAATCTGACTCTAACGGTGACCGACAGCGCAGGCATTGAAAAGGAAGTGAAGCTTTCCGACATTGCGGATTTGACGGAAAAGGAAACCTTAAAAGCTATCAACCGAGACAACCAGAGCAGATTTTTAACGGTATCGGCGAGTTTGCAGGAAGGCTACAATATCACGAAGGTGACGGACGCGGCGAAGCAGGCTGTAGCAGATTACAAGCTGCCGGAAGGAGCAACCATCGAGTTTGACGGTGAAAACGAAGAAATCATGGATGCTATGAGTGATTTAGTGCTTATGTTGCTTCTGGGAATTGTCTTCGTATACCTGATTATGGTGGCGCAGTTCCAGTCACTGAAATCACCGTTTATCATTATGTTCACCATTCCGCTGGCATTTACGGGAGGTTTACTGGCACTGCTGATTTTCGGCAAGGAAATCAGTGTCATCGCCATGATTGGTATGGTTATGCTGACGGGTATTATCGTAAATAACGGCATTGTGCTGGTGGACTACATCAATCAACTGCGTGCAGGTGGTGCATCCAAGAGAGATGCCATCGTCGAAGCGGGTATGACTCGTATGCGTCCGATTCTCATGACATCGCTGACTACGATTTTGGGCTTGATTGTCATGGCATTTGGAAACTCAACAGGAACTGATATGATGCAGCCGGTGGCCCTTGTTTGTATCGGCGGACTTGTTTATGCAACTTTAACAACGCTGTATATTGTGCCAGCGATTTATGATATAATGAACAGAGAAAATTATAAATACATTTCAGATGAAGATCTGGATATCAGCAATATTAATTAAGTAGGAGGTCATACGTGAAGTTATTTGACAACAAAGTACAGGAAACAAAGTACAAGGTACTTCGTGAGGTAGCAGTACAGACATGGAAAGGAAATGACGTGTTTGCAGAGTTTAACGAAGTTGCCAGCAAAATTATTCCAAAGGATGAGCCGCCGCAGCGTTGCTGCATTTACAAGGATAGGGCAGTCGTTGCGGAGCGTATGCGTCTTGCCATCGGCGGCAGCAGAAAGAATTCTAATGTGGTGCAGGTAATTGATATTGCCTGCGATGAATGTCCGGAAGCAGGATACGTTGTAACTGACCTGTGCAGAGGCTGTCTTGCTCACGGGTGTATTGAAGCTTGTAAATTAAAGGCAATCACTATCGATGAAAATCATCATGCCAAAATTGATAAGACTAAGTGCGTTGACTGCGGGCGCTGCGCTACAGCTTGTAAATACAGCGCGATTCATAATTTCCAGAGACCGTGTGAGATTGCCTGCAAAGTAGGTGCAATTTCTATGGGTCCGGGAGGAGAAGCTTCTATCGATTACGAAAAATGCATCAGCTGCGGTTCCTGCGTTTACCACTGCCCGTTTGGAGCAACGGTTGATGTGTCCAGCATTGTGGATGTTATCAACTGTCTGAAGGAAAGCACCAGAAAGGATTCCAATAATCCAACGGTTGCAATCGTAGCACCGTCCATCGGCAGCCAGTTTTTATATGCAAAATTGGGACAAGTGATTACCGGCATTCATAAGCTGGGTTTCGCGGAAGTGCTGGAAGTTGCGCTGGGTGCGGACATGGTATCCATTAAAGAGGGACAGGAACTTGTAGAAAAAGGATTTCTGACATCTTCCTGCTGCCCTGCTTTTGTAAAATACATAGAAACTAAGTTCCCGGATATGGTGGACAAGATTTCTCATAACTATTCGCCGATGGCAGAGCTTGCAAAGTTCTTAAAGGAAGGGCATCCGGAATATACCATCGTATTTATCGGTCCTTGTATCGCAAAGAAATCTGAGGTCAGAAAACCGGAAATCAGCAAATATGTAGATTATGCTATTACCTTTGAGGAACTGCAGGCGCTCTTCGACAGTAAGGATATTATCCTGAAGGAGCAGGAAGAGACCGAATGGAATCAGGCGACTTACTACGGCAGAATCTTTGCGAGAAGCGGCGGTCTTGCTGAGGCTGTAACTCAGGCACTGAAAGAACTGGATGTGCAGGACTTTGAATTTAATCCGATTTCCTGCTCTGGCATCGAGGAGTGCAGAAAGGCGTTAATGCGCGCAAGCAAGGGACTTCTGCCGAATAACTTTATCGAAGGTATGGCTTGTGTCGGCGGCTGCGTTGGCGGAAGCGGAAACATGATTCGCTACGAAGACGCACCAGAGGAATTTGAAGATCACACTGAAGAGGCAACCGCTGTAAAGATTAAGCCAAACTTGAGAAAGACCATTAATATTCTGTAGGCTTTGGGTGGCGCGCGAACTGGCGAAGTACAACGTACAACGTGACTTCTTGTGCCAGCCCGCGCGCTGTTTGTGCATAAAATTGAAGTTTTTCTCTGAAATATGCACATTTTCTTCGTATGACGTGCATATTTTTGGAAAAAATAATGGATATATGCAAATTCTGATGATAGAAAGTCTTGAAATCAGAGAAAACAGGTCTGAAAATGCATATTTTAGAAATTTTTCTTGATTATATGCACTCTGATGTGCATATTTTGGATGTTTTTGCTGAAATTATGCACTAAACAAGTTGGAGCGGATTTTATGATTCCTGGTATTAAAGGGTGTGAGTCAGGCAGGAAAAAACCTGGATTCTGAAAGAGTTTGGCAAACGCTATTATGAAAATACCGCATCCTGCAAAACCTAATGCTGGCCAAATTTAGTATTAGGCTTTCTTCTGGTTGCCTTGTGAGATAGTATCAAAATTTATAAAGTAGAAGGTATAACAAAAGCGGCTTTGACCGGATTTCATCCGGTAAAGCCGCCACTTTTTTAGTTCGTATAGTTGTCAAAATAACCCTGAATGTAGATAAACGGTGTGCCTTTGTCGCCGCTGCCGCTGGTTAAGTCACATAAAGAACCAATCAGGTCGGTCAGTCTTCTAGGCGTGGTGCCTTCTGCTACCATGGAATCACCCAGTTCTGCATCCTTGTTCTTTATGTATTCGCTGATTGCATCTTTCAGTTCATCGCCTTTTAAATCAGCAAATTCATTGTCGGCAAGATATTTCAGTTTTACTTCGTTTGGTGTACCGTCAAGACCTTTTGTGTATCCTGGAGATACGATAGGGTCAGCCAGTTCCCAAATTTTTCCTACAGGGTCTTTGAATGCGCCATCGCCGTAGACCATAACTTCTACAGTTTTACCGGTCAGGACATTGATTTTTTTCTGAATGCCGTCAACAAATTCCTGACAGTGAATCGGGAAGAGTTTAACGCTGTTTTCGGTTGCTTTGTTAGAACCGAGCAGACCGTATTTATCATTGTAACCGCTTCCGTCTACGCTTGCAGTCAATATATCGTCCATACCCAGCACCACTTCTGCGCCGGCTTCTTTGAGCAGTCTCTTGGATCTTGCTCTGGTGTGGATGTCACAGGTCAGTACTTTTTTGGTATAATCCAGAACGGATTTTGGGTTGTTGGAGAAGATGACCTCGGCTTCTGCACCTTCTTCCTCGATAAGATCTTTATAGTAATTCACATAGTCCATACCGGTGAAGGTATGTCTGGATTTTCCGAACAGCTCCTCAAACTGTACCTGTGTCAGCACATCGGAGTACGGGTTGATTCCTTTTTTATCCAGAAGGTCGATGTCAACCAGATGGTTGCCTACTTCGTCAGAAGGATAGCTGAGCATCAGTACAACTTTCTTTGCACCTTTTGCGATACCGCGTAGACAGATTGCAAATCTGTTTCTTGAGAGAATCGGGAAGATAACGCCGATGGTTTCTCCGCCGAGCTTTGCCTTTACGTCTGCAGCAATCTGATCAGTGGTAGCGTAGTTTGCCTGTGCTCTTGCCAGAATGGATTCTGTTACGGCAAGGATGTCTCTGTCCTGTATAGTAAATTCACCAGCTGCTGCCGCATCCATGACAGTGTCGATGACAATCTGGGCGAGGTCCTCGCCCTCTTTTATGATGGGAGCTCTAAGCCCTCTGGATACTGTTCCTACTTTTCTTTCCATTTTAAGATTCTCCTTTGATGCGACTGATTCCCATGTTTGCCAGCTCATCGGCACGGTTGTTCATCGCAGTGATATATTTGAAATCGTCGAAGGAAAAACGGCTTCCGTTCCAGCCGACGAATTTCGTGTAAAGTTTATCAAAGTCTGTAGCTTTGCTGTTCAGGTTAACATGCCCCTTCACGCGGAAAAATTTCACATCGTGCTTTCGCACCAGCGCCAGAAGCTCTTTCCACAAATCCTGATTTTCTACAGATTTCTTGGCGGCGTTGCGCCATTTATTCTTCTCCCAGCTTTCGTACCATTTTTCGCGAAAACAGTTGGAAACATAAGCGCTGTCGGAGAAAACTTCTACAGTCTGCCCATCTTTGTTGAGCGCTTTAAATGCCTCTATGACTGCGGTCAGTTCCATGCGGTTGTTGGTGGTATTTGCTTCACCACCGAACATTTCTTTCTTGTGTTCGCCAAATTCTAAAATGGCACCCCAGCCGCCGGCGTTCTCACTGCTCTGATTTCCTGAACAGCCGCCGTCTGTGTAAATTCTCAAAATCATCATTGGTATCCCCTTTGTAATTTTTTACACATACTATTATGCCTTATTTTGTTAAAAAGTACAACGGAAAATTTTTGTGGCGGTGAAAAAGTGTGCTATAATGAGGGAGAAGAAGCAGATTTAACCTAAATTGCGGTTTTCAAAAAAATATGTATAAACGTGCTATGGCAGGGGACTGCAGGACTTGCGTAATATGCAAGATTTGAAATTTGTTTAGGGAAATCTTGCGAAAAATGCAGGATTTGAGGACAAAAATCAAGGAATCATGCGTGCTCAAGCTTACTGCTCCTATCTTTTTATACATATTTTCTATTATTTCGATTTCTGGGTTAAGATTTGCGAATTCGCTTATACATTTTTTTCAAAAAGACCTATTTTAGGTTAAGCCACTGTACTGGCAATGGTGCTAGTGCAGGAATTAGATATGGCGCTATCCGCAAAAACATGATAAAATAAGTTTTGTGATTTTTATATGGAAGAGGTAAGAGATGGCGTTTCAGTTTTATTCCTTTGCCAGCGGCAGTTCCGGCAACTGCTATCTGGCAAGAAGTGAAAATACGACAATTTTAATAGATGTGGGCATTACCGGCAAGCGAATTTTTGAGGGGCTTTCTTTGCTCAATTTAAAGGCGGAGGAAGTAGACGCAATTTTGGTAACCCATGAGCATATGGACCATGTCAGGAGTCTGAAAATGCTAAGCAAGAAAGCGGTCAATGCCAGAGTCTGCGGCTCCGCGGGCACGTTGGCGGAGGTTATGGATAAGATTGATGGTGACAGAGCAAGGGCAGTTGGAGCTGCAGAGCGTTTCCAGATTGGAGATATTACCGTAGTTCCTTTTCGGCTTTCCCATGATGCGGCAGAGCCTTTTGGTTATTCGTTGATTCACCAGGGAAGACAGCTGACCATTGTGACTGATACTGGATACATTTCCGAGGAAATTTTCTTACATATTGAGAAAGCAGACCTGCTGGTTTTGGAAGCCAATCATGAGGTGAATATTCTGAAGATGGGGGCATATCCATATTATTTGAAACGAAGAATTTTGGGTGATGAAGGACATCTTTCCAACGAGGCGGCAGGGCAATGCCTTTGCGAAATGCTGCGGGCACGGAAAGAAAAGGGCTGCGCAAAAATACCGCAGGTGGTGCTGGCGCATTTAAGCAAGGAAAATAATACGCCGGGACAGGCATATCTAACCATTCGCAACATTTTATTTGAAGAGGATTTTTACATAGACAAAGATTTGATGTTAGATATTGCCAAAAGAGACGAGATTGGAAAAGAGATGGAAATATAGTATATGAACATTACGGTTATCTGTATTGGTAAATTAAAAGAAAAATACTGGAGTCAGGCTGTAGAGGAGTACAGCAAAAGGCTTCGCAGCTATTGCAGTCTGGAAATCCTGGAGTTAAAGGAGTCCAGACTTCCTGATAAAGCTGGTGCTGCCGAGGAGCTGGCTGTAAAGGACGCCGAAGGGAAGGAAATCCTGAGGCGGATTAAGGAAAACATGTATGTGATTACGTTGGAAGTCAAAGGGAAAATGCTTTCCTCTGAAAAATTAGCGGAAAAGATAGAAAAACTGGGCCTTTCCGGCGACAGTAATATCGCCTTTGTTATTGGCGGCAGTTTGGGACTTTCCGATGAAGTAAGCAGGAGGGCTGATTTTAAACTTTCCTTTTCTGAGATGACTTTTCCGCACCAGATGATGCGGGTGATTCTGCTGGAACAGGTGTATAGAAGTTTTAAAATTATGAGGAATGAAACTTATCATAAATAATTTCACTCATAGGTATTTACTTTTGCGGAAAAAGGATTATAATAAAAATAGTTCAAAATGAACAGGGAAAAATTTAATACGGAGAAGTTTTTTCTGTATGGTGGTTTATAGTTTACATTGCGAGGTTTTTTCCCTGTTTATTCTTGGATAAGAGAAGAAATGTCAAGGATTGAATTGACATTTTTTTTTTGGCGGTTTTCTACAAACTAAAAGATGTCAGGCAGGCAATTTTACGCCAACGTGACATCTTTTTTAGTTATAATGCTTATACAATCATATCATAGGTTGCGTAGTCCGGCATCCAGTGAGTGTCGGCAATATAGTGGAACAAAGTTTCCGTGTCATTTGCTTTGAACAATTCCAGAATTTTACGATGTTCATTATTAGTCTTTGCAAACACTTCTTTCAGGGTCTAATCGTTGTCATCGATATAAGTTTTTTTCAATAGTTTGTTCTTTGTTTTAGCAATTGTATCGATTAGGGTATTGTTGCCGCATTTATTGATATATAGCTGGTGGAAGGTGGTTTGCTGTTTGTAATACATCTCGTAATTGCCAGAGTTGATAGCAAGCTCCATTGCGTCTATATAAAAAGCCATATCGGCATAATCCTGTTCTGTTAAATTGTCACAGGATAATTTTGCTGCGTAGCCATCGAGGACTCCGATGACTGCATAAATTTCCTTGATGTCGGTGTGACTCATCGCTTTGATGACAAAGCCTTTGCGGGCGCGGTTTTCCAGCACGCCTTCAGCGGCTAGCTGAATTAAGGCTTCGCGGACAGGTGTACGGCTGATATTCAGTTCTTCACAGATCACATTCTCGTTGACACGTTTATCGGGGAGAAGGGCGCCATCACGTATTTGCTCGGCGATATAGTCATAGACGTGGTCTTTTAATGTTTTAAATCTTTCCATGTATGGTTTCCTCTCAAAATTCTAACGCTTATATATAATATATAACGGCTGGAATCTTTCGTCAATAGAATTCGACAAGAAACGCGAATTTATCTGAAAAATCAGATATGACCTATTGACAGAAGAAAAAGTTTTATATATAATATACTCATCTCGGTAGAAAATATAATATATTTTATAATTTATATCGAATATAATCTGCCGAGCGCAATTATTTTATTTATAGAAAGAAAGAGAGGTTTATGAAATGCCGACATTAAATGACAAGAAGAAGAAATTTCAATTTCCGAGCAGTACATTAATGCTGTTTTCCATCATTGTAGTGGTAACTATCTTAACCTACATTGTACCAGCAGGTCAGTATGAGTATGTGCTGGATGAGGCAACGGGCTATAACGTTGTAGATGGGGGAAGTTTTGCTTATGTTGATTAGAGCCCAGTCAATCCGTTCAAACTGTTCGTAGCAATTCAGGAAGGCTTTATCAACGGTGCACAGATTATCTTCCTGATTTTATTCGGATATTTCTGGGTATATTCTGTCATGCAGACTGGTGCTTTTACAGCGATGATTAACACGCTTCTTAACGGCAGGGCAAAGGACAGCAAATTATTTGTTCCTATCGTTATGTTGGTTTTTGCATTAGCGGGATCTACTTATGGCGAATTTGAGACTGTATATGGGCTGATTCCGATTTTCGTTGCGCTTGCCATTGCGCTGGGTTATGATGCAATCGTGGGAATGTGCATGTCAGGTATGGCAGTGGCAGTCGGCTTTGCCTCTGCAACGACAAATCCGTTTACCATCGGTATTGCACAGACGTTTGGGCAGCTGAAGATGTTCTCCGGCTTAGGATACAGATGGCTCATCTTTGTGGTATTCTATCTGGTTGCTGTGGCGCTGGTGATGAGATATGCTCTAAAAATTAAGAAGGACCCAACGAAGAGTCTGCTTTACGGCATGGATTACTCTGCTTTCCAGGTTGAACGTGATGAAACCATGAAGTTTACAGGCAAACACAAAATTATTATGCTTGGTATGGTTGTTACAGTCGCAACCATTGTATATGGCTCTTTAGAACTGGGCTGGTATATCAATGAAATGAGCGCTGTATTTATCATTTCCGGTATCATTTCTTCTATCATCGGAGGCAAAAGAGCAGAGGGTATCTGCGCAGATTTGATTACATCGTTGTCAGAAATGACAGTTGCAATGGTCGTAGTAGGTATGTCCAGAGCAATTCTGGTTATCATGCAGAACGGAGTGATTATTGATACTGTAATTCACGGTATGAACAGCATGATGGATGGACTTCCAGCATGGGGAACAGGTATTGCAATGCTGATTGTGCAGAATGTCCTGAATTTCTTTATCCCATCGGGCAGCGGTCAGGCGGCAGCAATTATGCCGATTATGATTCCGCTGGCAGACCTGTCTGATCTAAACAGACAGATTGCAGTGCTTGCTTATCAGTTTGGTGATGGATTCTCCAATCTGTTATGGCCGACAGCGTCCTGTACAATTATGTGTGGTATTGCAAAAATTCCTATGGGCAAATGGTATAGATTCTTCCTGCCGATTTTTGCAGTGTTCTTCGTATTACAGATTATCTTTATTGTAATCGCAGTTCTGATGAACTATAGTTAAAATAACGGGAAAAGAAAGGATTTTCTAAAATGCAGGAAAAAGAGTTTAGAGATTTGCTGCTTGCGCAGGTGCGCATCTTTGAGAAAGAAGTTATTGCAGTCAATGACTATATGGCAGAAAATCCGGAAACTGGGTCGGAAGAGTATAATAGTTCTCGCAAAATGGTAGAATTGCTGAGAAAATACGGAATTCAGGTGGAGTATCCTTTTGCTGGATTAGATACAGCCTTTAAAGGGATTATCAATCCTGAAAAGGAAAGCAGAATGGTGCTTTTAGCAGAATATGACGCTCTGCGGGGTTTAGGTCATGCCTGCGGTCACTGCGCCAGCGGCAGTGCGAGCCTTCTTGCGGCTTTGGCGCTGAATCAGGTAAAGGATCAGCTGGATTTCGGCGTAGATATTATCGGAACACCTGATGAAGAAGTCAACGGTGATAAATGCTATATGGCGGATGAGGGTGTTTTCGATGGATATGATTTTGCAGCCATGGTTCACATGGGCGGCTTTAATACGGCAGAGGTTAAATTTATTGCCTTAGATGGTCTGGGTTTCAAGTGGCACGGCGCGCCAGCTCATGCGGCAGCAGCACCGGAAAAGGGAAGAAATGCCCTCAATGCGGCACGACTGTTTATGGACGCAGTCGATATGATGAGACAACATGTCATAGAGGAAGCTAGATTGCATGGCTTCATTAAGCAAGGCGGTGTTGCTTCTAATATCGTTCCCGATGAGGTGGAAATTGAATTTATAACCAGAGCGCCAAGAAGGGAAGACCTTAATGATATTACAGCGTGGGTCAGAGACTGCGCAAAAGCGGCGGCTCTTGCGACTCGGACGGAAGCTGAGATGTTTCTGGTCGGTGCGCCGTTCCATGAACTGCATATCAGTGAAATTGGTAAGAAGATTATGGAAGACTGCTTTACCGATCTGGATATAGACTTTGTAAAAGGATCCTCTGCCATGACAGGTTCCTCAGATATCGGCAATGTCGATTATCGCTGTCCGGCATTTCATCCGGTTATGGGAATTGGTAAGAATTACGATCCCCATACCAAGGAATTTGCAGATGAAATGACTTGCCCGGGAACCCATCAGGCGATCAAAAATTCAGCGAATTATCTGCTGACTTTAGCGGCAAAGCTTTATACCGATAAGGAGTTGCTCGCGAAGCTCAAAGCAGATCACAAGGCGTACAGAGGATATTAACTCTTAAAAATTTGAAAAGATCATAGTTTTATGTGATAATTAGGGAATGTGTGAAAATGCATTCCCTTTTTTTAAAATAATTTATGTTAATGGAGGAAATTATGAATTACGGATGTCAGAGTATGGTCAAAAAAATTGACACAATTTTAATTAAACGGCCGGAAGCGGCTTTTGTGAGTCAGGAAAACCTCAACGAGAATTGGGAAAAATTCAAGTATTTCGGGTGTCCAGACTATGAGAAGGTGCTTAAGGAGTACGAGGTCTTTGAAAAGATCATCAAAGACAATGTCGAAAATGTTTATTATCTTCCTTATGACGAGAGAACCGGACTTGATTCTATCTACACCCATGACTCCCTCAAAGTCACGAAAAAAGGTGCAATTTACTTTCCGATGGGAAAAGAACTTAGAAATGAGGAGCGCCTTGCGACAGAAGCTTTTTTAACAGAGCATGGGGTGCCGACTTTAGGATACATTAAGGCGCCGGGAAAAATGGAAGGCGGCGATGTCCTTTGGATTGATGAAAAGACTGTAGCGATCGGCAGGGGGTATAGAACTAATGATGAAGGCATTCGCCAGTTCAAAGAGCTGACAAAGGATTTTATCGATGAATATATTGTGATTCCAATGCCCCACGGTGACGGCGAAGAGGCGTGTCTCCACCTGATGAGCATTATCAGTTTTGTGGACACAGATAAAGCCGTTGTTTATTCCAAGTACATGCCGGTATTCTTTAGAGAATATCTCATCGAAAAGGGCATACAGCTGATCGAATGCAATGATGAAGAATACGATTATCTGGGAACCAACCTGCTGGCGCTGGAACCTGGAAAATGCGTTTTAATCGCAGGCTGTCCGGAGATTCAGAAAAAAATCGAAGACGCAGGTGTAACGGTTTACACTTACGAAGGAAAAGAGCTGTCCTACCGTGGTACCGGCGGACCGACCTGTCTGACCTGCCCAGTATGCAGAAAATAGGAGCTTCGAGGTAATATCCATGAAAAATCACAATTTGGATTTTGCGCTGCTGGGCGAAAAGATCAAAGAAATACTATATGAATATGTAAAAATTGAAAGTTTTACTAATACCTCTGGCGAGCGGCTGGTAGAGGAATTTTTCACTGCGCATTTTGGAGAAATTCCATATTTCAAAGAACATCCTGACAATTGGGGTCTTTATCCTGTAGAAAATGACCCGCTGGGCAGGCATGTATGCTGGGCTATGGTACGGGGAAAAGGGAATAAAACTGTTGCCATGGTACATCATTACGATATTGTGGATATCGAAGATTATAAACTGCTCAAGCCGCTGGCTTTTTCACCTGATGAACTTGCGGCAGCCCTTGCAGATCATAAAGATATGCTGCCGGAAGATGCGCTGGTGGATCTGGAAGCTGGCAGCTTTGTATTCTGCAGAGGCGGCTGTGATATGAAGGCGGGAGGCGCTATCCAGTACGCACTTTTAGAGGAATACAGCAAACTTGCGAATTTTGAGGGAAATGTCATCGTTCTTGGCGTTCCTGATGAAGAAAACCTTTCTGCCGGTATACGGGCTGCGGTGCGGCTTTTGGCAGAACTAAAGGAAAAGCAGGGGCTTGAATATCTGATGATGATCAACAGCGAGCCCCATCAGAGAAAAGATTTTTCCAAAGGTGTTTTTTCTGAGGGAACAGTGGGAAAAATGATGCCATTTGTCTATGTGAGAGGATTTTTATCTCATGCAGGGAAAGTCTTTGAGGGACTCAATCCGGTATCCGTTTTGTCGGAAATTGTGGCGAAAACGGAAGTTAACATGGACTTTGCCGATGTAGTAGACGGAGAAGCGGCGCCGCCGCCAACCTGGCTATATCAAAAGGATAGTAAAGATCGTTATGATGTCTCTATGCCGTTGTCTGCACAAGGTTGTTTTAGCGTTCTGACTTTAAAGCAAACGCCTGCGGAGCTTTTAGGCAAGGTAAAGAAGGTCTGTGAAGACGGATTTCTGACAGTAATTGAGCGGCTTAACGAGAATTATGAGAAGTTTTTAGCTGCTACGGGGCAGCCGGTAAAGAAGCTGCCTTGGAAGGTGAAGACTGTAGGTTTTGGAGAACTTTATGAAGAGGCAAAAGCCCAGCACGGGACAGTCTTTGAAGAGGCTTACGAAATGGAAAGAGAGCGGATCTTGCGGGATCTTGCGGAAGGGCGTATCAATATGATTGAAGGGAACTTCCAGCTCATTGAGAAAATCTACGATTATATTGAGGATATTTCCCCCAGAGTTGTGTACGGTTTACTTCCGCCGTATTATCCAAACGTATCTAATGTGTATTTTGATGGGATTGCAGAGGAAGCGTCAGGGCTGAGCGAAAAGTTATCCACATATACACAAGAAGAGTATGGACAAATTTACGATAAAGAGTATTTCTACACCGGAATCTGCGATCTGAGCTACATCAATATTGACGATCCGACAGCCCAGCGGGAATCGGTGGCAGGTGCTATGCCGCTCTTTGGTGCGTACTATGATATTCCTTTCGAGCAGATTAAAGCTGTTTCCATGGCAGGGATTAACATCGGTCCGTGGGGAAAGGATTTCCATAAACTGACGGAGAGAGTATACAAAGAGGATTTGTATGAGCGCACGCCGCGCATTTTGGATTATGCAGTGAAGATACTGCTGGGATAATATAAAAATACGAGAAGGAACTGCCTGCATTATAGGAAATGGTTGATAATGCGGCAGTTTTTTGTGGGATGAAGTTAATTGGGAATTTTCATAGAAATCCATAAAAGGATACATATAAAATATTGGAATTTCAACATTTTATATAAAATGGATACAGTTTAAATAAAAATATAAAACGGTATACAGATGCTATAACTTGTAATCGCTGTAATTTCAACGTCTTTTCTAAAGTTAAATCTTGGCATATTTTTTGCTCTTATTTATAGACGTCTGTAAAGTACTTTGCAAAACAGTCTGGAACAAACTAAATATGGAGGATTTTATGAAACATGAAATTGGTGTAATGGGTGTGCAGGTAGGCATGACCGATGACAAACATGATAATTTGATGCGTGCACTGAACTTGATTGAAGAGGGCGTGAGACGGTATAACAAACTTGATGTGATTTGTCTTCCTGAGCTTTATTATTCAAATCCGACAAAGGAGAACAGAGCCTGGATTGGAGAAGTCCTGGATTCAGAATTCTTTCAGGAATTTTCAAAATGTGCAAAGAAGCATCATGTAAATATCATTACAGGGAGCTATCCGCTGATTAAGGGGGATAAACTTCTGAACGCATGTCTTTGCATCAACAGAGAAGGGCAGCTGATTGGAGATTACAGTAAAACTCATTTGTTTGATGCGTTTTCTTCAAAAGAATCCGATACCGTGGATGCAGGGGATGAGATCGGAATCTTTGAATTTGATTTTGGCAAGGTGGGCATAGCAATCTGTTACGAACTCCGTTTTGCAGATTATCTGAGGACACTGGCGTTGAAAGATATTGATGTGCTCTTTGTTCCATCTGCGTTTTACACGCCGCGCCATGATCAGTGGGACATTTTGGTGCAGTCGGCGGCGCTGAATAATTTGATGTATGTTGTTGCATTGAACCAGTACAACAGTCATTTTTTTGGAAGAAGCTGCATTGCAGACCCATGTGGACTGATTGTATCTAAAGCATCGGACCAGGAAGGAATTATGTATGGCATGCTGGATATGGACTATCAGAAGAAAGTAAGGCAGCAAGTGCCGACTTATCACAACCGAAGACCAGAATTATATGATGTGAAATAGGAGGAAGCTGCAATGAGATTGAGAAATCTGAGCTGGAAGCAATTTGAGCAACTGGACAGGGAGAAGCCAGTTATTATTCCGACAGGCGCCATTGAGGTTTATGGACCGCATCTGCCGATGGGAGGAGATGCAATCGTGGCGGATCGGATTGCTGATATGGTAGCTGATAGATTGAATCTTCTGGTAACGCCGACTATAGAGATGGGAGATTCTTTATCCTTACTGACGCCGGCTTTTCCAGGGACAATGGTGATTAAGCCGGAGCATTTTAAAGGATATCTGGAAGATGTGTGCTTGAGTCTGATTCGCTGGGGATTTAAGAAGATTTTCTTCCTCAATACCCACGTGAGCAATGTGTTCATGATAACTCAGCTGGGCTGGGAACTGGAAGATAAATATCAGATTCGCTGTGCATCTATGGACTGGTGGCGTTTTATACAGCCTCATTGTGAAGGTGTTTGTGATTATACAGGCGTGATGGCGCACGGTCACGCCAGCGAAGCGGGGACTTCAGTTTTGAAATACCTGACCCCGGAACTGGTTCACGAAGAGGAATCGGTGTGTACGCTGGAACTGTTTGAAGATAAATTCCCAGAGTTCAAACAGTATATCAAATTTGACCAATACACAGACACCGGAACTTTGGGTGACGCGACAAAGGGAACTGCAGAAAAGGGCAAGGAGATTGTATTGCGAAGTGTAGATAGAATTATAGAGTTTCTGGAAGATTATTATAAATAATAGGAGGCGATAAAAATGAACATTATCAATACAAAAGTAAGACGACTTCCTGATGCACTGATAGAACGTTTCAGGCAGATTAGCCCCAGTGAGTTGGGGCATGCACTGGAATTTGGCTTCATGAATAATGATATCACGCTCTTGGATAAGAGTAAGGATACATACGTTGTGGGAAGCGCTATAACAGCGCGCATTCCGGCAACGGATTCGACCATGGTATATAAGGCGATGACTTATTCGGAACCCGGAGATGTTCTGGTAATTGATATGCAGGGCGAAAAGCGCCATGCATGCTGGGGCGAGATGACTACGCTGACTGCAAAGCGCTTTGGGTTACAAGCAGTCGTAGTAGATGGACCGAATACAGATTCAAAGGAAATCAAGGAAAAAGATTTTCCGGTATTTTCCAAAGGACAATCCAACCTGACAACGAAAATTTTCGGCTTTAAAGGGGATGTAAATGTTCCTGTGTGCTGCGGAGGCTGCGTTGTCTGCCCGGGAGATTTGATTTTAGGTAACAGTGACGGAATTGTAGTAGTTCCTTATGATTTTGCAGAAAAACTGATAGAAATTGCAGAAATGTATGAGGAATACAATAAAATTGACCAGGCAGGATTTGCAAATAATTTACCATTGACAGAAATCATGTCTTTTGAAAGAAAAATTGAAAAGATGCCAGACGTGATTTATCTTGAGTAAAGGAGGTAATTCGATGGAACATGTTAAAGAGAAAAAAGTTTCGATGGGAATAGCTACGGCAGCGATGCTGGCGCTTGCTGCAGTTCTAATAGGCGGATTTGTTGTATTGAAAATTTCGACCCACGTAGTATTTATTTTGGCGATTATTGCTATTGGCATTATCGCGTTGATTAGCGGTTTTAATAAAACAGATCTGCAGAAATTTTTTGTAGAAGGCTGTAAAAGTGCAGTGTTGGTAGCCCTCATCTTGATGACGGTGGGGACTGTAATAGGTTCGTGGATTATTTCGGGAATTGTGCCGACTATCATTTATTATGGATTAGAAATTCTTTCACCAAAAGTATTTCTGGTTGTTGGCTTCTTTATTTGCTGTATAATCTCTTTCTTTGTGGGGAGTTCTTACTCGGCAATTGCGACTTTAGGTGTTGCATTTATGGGAATTGGCTTAGGACTTAATATTAATCCAGGGCTGACAGCGGGTATGGTAGTCTCCGGCGCCATTTTCGGTGATAAAATGTCACCGTTTTCAGACACGACGAACTTATCACCGGCAGTGGCAGGAACGGATATTTTCCGTCATATTAATTCTATGCTTTATACGACTGTTCCGGCGATGATTCTTACTGCTGTGGGTTATACTATAATCGGTTTTAGCATTGATGGAAATGCGATGGATACATCGGTAATTGATGCAATTAACGGAACATTAGAGGCGCATTTTACAATCAGTCCAATTCTTTTGATTGTGCCACTTCTGACGATTGTATTAGCTCTTTTAAAAATGCCGCCGCTGATCGCCTTACTTCTGAGCGCTATTGCTGGAACCATTGCCGCATTTATTTTCCAGGGAGGACATTACGATTATCAGGAGATTCTCAACGCCCTTGGCAATGGTTTTTCTATTGACAGCGGAAATTCAGATGTAGACAGACTGCTGAACAGAGGCGGTGTAATGGGAATGATGAGTACGGTTTCTCTGGCGCTTCTTGCCCTGGGACTTGGAGAGATGCTGCAGAAAATGGGCGTTCTGTCAGTAATGCTGCAGAAAATGGAAATGTTTATACGCAGTCCAAGATCTCTGGTGCTGACAACGTTAGCAACCTGTCTTGTAACAACGGTTCTGACTGCCAGCCAGTATATTGCAATTTTACTGCCGGGTCAAGTGATGAAAAATGCTTATACAAAACAAGGTGTACAAAAGAGAGTGCTGTCGCGTACACTGGAGGATGGAGGTACGATCTTTACCTTCCTGATTCCATGGTCTACCACAGGGATTTTTGTATCAGGAGTGCTGGGTGTAGAAGTACTCGAATATGTCCCTTACGCGTTTCTTGCAATTCTCTGTCCTCTAATCGCAGTATTTTATGCCTGCACAGGGATTGCCATCTTTAAGGAGACAGAAGAACTGCAGGAGAAGGACGCATAATATTTACAATAGTTTTTCGATACCGCAAAAGAAATCATCTTCTTTTGCGGTGTTTTATGTTTTATTGTATAATGAATTAAAATGAGGATGGGGCAAAATGCCAGGAGGTGAAATGGAAATGAAACGACTTATGGTAGTGGCGTTATATAAAGGAATCAGTGAATATTATTGCGAGTATCTGAAAGATATCTTTGGTAATAGTATAATAGTTGAAAATTATTATATTGAGAATAACCCTGGGAATTTTGACTTTGATGGTGATTTGATAGTGACGTCTTCAAATATTCTCTATGATCATATTAAACAGCTGAATAAGAATCAGGTGGAAACCATTGTCATGCGGCGGACGTTTACCAGAGAGGGACTTGACAAATTGAGAGGAATCAATAACGAGAAGGAAATCCTCTTTGTCAGTAATTTTCATGAAATTGCAGTGGAATGTGTGTCAAAACTTTACGAGCTGGGGATTAAAAATCTAAAGTTGATTCCCTATAATACATATTCTCGCTACGAGGAAGAATTCAGCAATATAAAAACCGCAGTCATTGCAGGTAAGACAGAGAGGATTCCGTCTTTCATCCAGGAAATTATCGATATCGGGGATCGCGTTATGGATCTGTCTACAATTGCAGATATAGGCGCGATGCTGAAGTTGCCCGGTGTACATTTATACAAAATTCTTGAGCATTACAAGAGAAAATTGGCTTATACTGATTATGGAATCAATCAGATGCTTACAGATTCCGGTGATATTCAGCAGCAGCTGCAGACGATTTTGAAGTTTACCAATGACAGCATTGTCGCTGTAGATCTGGCGGGCTATATTTCTGAATATAATGAGGCCAGCGAGAGAAGTTTTTCCTTGAAAAAAGAGGAAGTTTTAGGCCGAAATATCAGAGAAGTTTTTCCTGAGATACATATTCGGGACATTTTATCAGGGAAAAAGTCTGTGACAAATGAGATGGTTACTATCAATCACGTTAGCTATGTGATCAATAAATATGGTATCTACAGCAGTGAAGGTATCTTGGCTGGCGTTGTAATTTTGGGACAAAAATATATGGAGATGGAGAACGAGAGAAATAAACTCCGCTCCAAGCTGATTCCTAAAGGCCATATTACAAAGTATAATATGAGTGATATTTTGGGGAACAGTTCTGCTATCAAAACGGCTAAGAAAACAGCAGTAAAAATGGCAAGAAGCTCAAGTACGGTTTTGATTACAGGAGAAAGCGGTACAGGAAAAGAAGTTTTTGCACAAGTGATCCATAATGAGTCTGACAGAAAAGACGCGCCTTTTATTGCGGTAAACTGTTCAGCATTAGCGCCGTCTTTGCTCGAGTCGGAGCTATTTGGATATGAGGAGGGCGCTTTTACAGGTGCAAAAAAGGGGGGAAAGCTGGGGCTTTTTGAATTGGCGGATAAGGGAACTATTTTTCTTGATGAAATCGGCGAACTTCCTTATGTACTGCAGGCTAAATTACTTCGTGTACTGATGGAAAGAGAAATCATGCGTATTGGCGGAGTGGAGGTTATTAAAATTGATGTGAGAGTCATAGCCGCGACCAATAAAAATCTTTTGCAACTGGTTGAAGAGGGACAATTTCGGGAGGATTTGTATTACAGAATCAACGTACTACCTTTGATGCTCCCGCCGTTAAGAGAGCGAAAAGAGGATGTTGCGATTCTGGCAACAGCTTTTCTCGCAGAATTTGGCGAAGAAAAGAAGCTGGCGCCAAAGATTTTGAAATATTTGACCGCTTACCACTGGCCGGGGAACGTTAGAGAGCTGCATAATTGTATTGAATATATGTATCAGTTGTCAGATGAGAGAATTTCAGTCCTTGACATACCGCAGGGAATCAGAAATTTTAAAATGAAAGAAGTGCCAGCCTTCCATTTAAGTGAAACCGAAAGACGGGTTTTGGTTGCGGTTGAAAAGATAAACGAAAAAGGACAGCCAGCAGGACGAAAGAATGTAAGAGAATTCCTTCTCACGAATGGGACGCGTATGGCAGAGCAGGAAGTACGTTTTATCATAAAAACACTTGCGGAACAGGGACTGGTACAGGTACATCAGGGCAGACTGGGGACGAAGATTACCGGAGAAGGACTGCGTGTTTTGCGAAAAAACTCTGTCACACATTTTTCCCGATAAACCGCTGAAAACTTTTCTTTTCTCCGGCAATGAGCAGGTGCATGGTTTCCCTAAAAATAAAATCTTGGGAATCTACCGCCTTGATGACATCGTTTTCTTTATAAGCGATGACATTGAGGCGGTATTTTTTTCGTATCTCCAGTTCTTTAAGACTGTGTCCAATCCAGGACTTTGGCGGCGCAATTTCAAAAATACCGTAATCAGAAGAAAGTTCCAGATAGTCAAAGGCACTGGCGGCACTGTATTTCATAGCGGTGCGCAGCGCCATGTCACGTTCGGGATAGATGACGGCATCGGCTCCGTTGGAAAGAAGAAATTTAGCATGAAGATCCTGATTGACTTTGGCAATCACCTTTTTTGCGCCCTGTTCTTTCAGCATCATGGTGATAATCAAAGAAGTTTCCAGATTGTTGCTGATGCAGACGAAGGAAAGATCAAATTCGCTTGCACCGAGGCTTTTGATCACTGATTCATCTGTGCAGTCACCGATTTGGGCAGCAGTGACAAAGGGTGCAATTTCGTTGACACACCGCTCGTCTTGATCGATTACCAGAAGTTCATTTCCCAGTTCAGAAAGACGCATGGACAGATGACGACCGAATCTGCCCAGTCCAATAATTAAAATAGAACGCATGAGTTGTCTCCTTTTGTTTGAATTTTTTGTACCGCTTATCCGATGAGAATTGGCTCTTTAGGATACCGCAGCCTGTGGGCAGGTCTATGACTGCTGATTACCATGATGACAGCAATACTCCCCAGCCTGCCAAGATACATCAGCGCAATGAGTATCGCCTTCGAAAATACACCCAGTTCTGCCGTAATTCCCATGGAAAGACCTACTGTACCAAGGGCAGATAGTACCTCAAAAAGTACGTATTCAGATTCCAGAAGGGGATTCGCAAGAAGCAGCAGAAATGTACAGAAAATACTTGCAATCAGGTAAAATGAAATACTGGAGAAGGCGCGCTGCTGTACTTCTTCGGGCAGTCGCCTCTGGAACAAAGATAGATCTCTGCTGCGAAAAATTTGGGAAACGATAGAGAGCAGAACAACAGTGAATGTGGTAACTTTGATACCGCCGCCAGTGGAGCCAGGACCGGCGCCGATAACCATAAGACACATGGTCAGGACTCTGCCCGCCGGCGAAAAATCACTGTAGTCAGAAATCGCAAAGCCTGCTGTTCTCGGGGTAACCGACAAAAATAGAGCGTTCATCCATTTTTCTGCGAGGGAAAGGGAGCGCAGTGTGGTATTGCTTTCTAAGAACAAAAATAAAAGACAGCCGGATATAACCAAAGCTGCGGTACAGGTCAGCATAATTTTGCTGTGCAGGGTGTAGGTGCGGAACCGGAAACGATGGTCGATGAAGTCACGCCAGACGATAAAACCGATGCCGCCTGTGATGATCAGTATAGTAGTGGTTAGAAGCACCAGTGGGTCTTTTGAAAAATGCTGTAAAGATGTACCGGGGGTAAAGATACCCATTAAATCGAAGCCTGCGTTGCAGAACGCGGAGACTGCGTGGAAGATGCTGAACCACAGACCTTGCGCAGCTCCAAAGAGCGGGATAAAACGAAATGCCAGAGCAATGGCGCCGGCACCTTCGAAGATGAGGGTGCCCAGTGTCATCGTGCGCAGCACCTTGGTAACAGTGCCGATGGTTAGACTGCCCATAGACTCCATCAATGTGGTACGCTGAAAAATGCTGATTTTATGTCCTGAAAAATAAAGAAGCGCCATGGAGAGCCCCATAAATCCAAGACCGCCAATCTGAATCAGAAGCAGAATGATAAGTTGACCCAGAAAATTCCAATGAGTATAAATGTCCATCGGAGAAAGACCGGTGACGCAGGTCGCCGAGGCTGAAGTAAAAAGGCAGTCGATAAAGGGCGTGGATTCACCGCTTGTTGTGCAGACCGGCAGACAAAGAACCAGTGCACCTGTCAGAATAATCACGGCAAACCCTGCCGACAAAAGCTGTATAGATGAAAGTTTTCGCATAGGTGCATCATCCTCCTGCCTTATGTTTCATCAATGGATGTAAGGCGGATATCTGCACTGGGCGGGAGGGAATACCCCCCTATATGACAGAATACCGTTTCGTCACATTGATATATTGCATCAGTATGCCCAGATTTGCGTAATAATATGAGAATTTATCTTGTTTTTTCACTTCAATTAGACCGGATTGTACCAGTTTCTTCATATGCTGAGAAATGGTGGCTTGTGCATAGTCGAAATTTGCGACAAGATCTTTGTTGCATACGTTTTCCATGGTTTTGTTGCACTGCATGATGTAGCGGAACAGACGCAGGCGAACGGGATGTGCCAGTGCATCGGACACGTCTGCAATCATTTCGATGTCTTTTTCGTCAAAGTCCTGTTCTTTTCTAATTCTCATAATGAATGTCCTCCAAAGTTTTAGATTGTCAAATACCAATATACAATAAAACGGTCAAAATAGCAAGGAATGTGTCGAAAAAAGGTGGTAGAAACAGATGAAAGGCAGATAAAAGAATTTGTTTTATTGTCTGCTTGTGAATTTACAATTTTTCACGTATACTATAGATACGAGGAGGAGATGGCGAATGGATAAGAAGAGAATCCCTATTGGATTTGAGGATTTTAAAGAGATTAGAGAAGAGAACCTGTATTTTGTGGATAAAACAATGATGATACAGGAACTATTGGATGGCAGCAAAGTGACCTTGCTTACAAGACCGCGCCGGTTTGGAAAAACTTTGAATCTTTCCATGGTACGCCGTTTCTTTGAAGATGAGAGAACGACGGAAGGTGAGAAGATAGATAATCGCGGTCTCTTTGAAGGGCTTGCCATAATGGGAGCAGGAGAAACCTACCTTGCACACATGGGGCAGTATCCGGTGATTACTTTATCACTCAAGTCAGGGAAGCAGGATAATTATGATTTGTCATATACAATGCTGAAACGGCAAATCGTTGCGGAGTTTTCGAGGCACCGGTATGTCCTTGATGGGACAATGGATACCACCCAACGAGATAAATATCAGGCAATTCTTGGAGAAAGCAAGGAACCTGCCCTATATATTGACGCACTGCGTTTTTTGTCAGAGTGTCTGTATCACTATCACGGCAGGGAAGCTGTCATACTCATTGATGAATATGACGTGCCGTTAGAAAATGCATATTTTCAAGGTTTCTACGATGAGATGATTGGATTTATCCGTTCGCTGTTTGAGTCAGCCCTGAAAACCAATCCGTATCTGAAACTGGGTGTGGTAACCGGCTGCCTTAGAATCAGTAAAGAAAGTATCTTTACGGGGCTTAATAATCTGGAAATTCACTCCATTATCAGTCCGAAATACAGCAGCTGTTTTGGCTTTACCGGTGCGGAAGTGCAGAATATGCTGGCATATTATAATCTGGAAGACAGGTTTGAAGAAGCAAAAGCATGGTACGATGGCTATCTGTTTGGAAATACGGAAATCTATAATCCGTGGAGTATTCTCAGCTATGCCAGCAATGCAAAGGCGGGTGCGCAAATCGCAACAAGACCGTACTGGTCAAACACATCGGGCAATGGCATTGTGAAAGAACTGGTTGAAGACGCTGACGATATTACCCGAGAAGAACTGGAAATTCTCATGGACGGCGGAACCATTGAAAAGCCAGTTCATGAAGAAATCACTTATGGAGATATTCACAGTTCCAGAGACAATCTGTGGAACTTCCTGTTCTTTACAGGATATTTGAAGATGAAAAGTCAGAGAATTGAAGGCGAAACCATTTATTTGGAAATGACCATTCCAAATAAGGAAATTCGATCTATCTACAGGCAATCTATTGTCGGGTGGTTCGACCGAAAGATTGAGCGCATAGACAGAAGCCCTCTGATTAAAGCCTTAGAAGATGGCGACTGCGAGGCTGCTGCGGACTTTATCTCTTGCCAGCTGATGGACACTATCAGTTACTTTGACTATGCGGAGAGCTATTATCATGGATTTTTGAGCGGACTTCTGAAGAACACCGGACGCTATTCGATTCTATCCAACCGGGAAAGTGGAAATGGCAGACCTGACCTGATCCTTAAAGAAAAAAAGTTTATGGGCAGAGCAATTATTATAGAATTGAAGGCTGCAAAGACCTTTGCGGAGATGGAAACAAAGTGCGATGAAGCGCTTGCACAGATAGAGACGCAGGGCTATGCAGCACCGCTGATTGCCGATGGCTATAGACCTATATTGAAGTATGGGATTGCTTTGTACAAGAAGGGCTGCATTGTGAAAACAGAGAAATAGAGAAAAGTTTACTGAGCGTGTATATACGTTGTATATATGCGCTTTTTCTTTTGCGTGAATTTCGCCGGAACTGGATTACCAAAAGGTAAAACCTGAGGCGAGTTTTTTACGTTAAGGTGACAAGTCGGTTTGGACAGTAGAGTGGAAAAAGGAGGAATAAGCGAAGATAACGTTGAAATTTCAATAATATTTTTCTCCTAGGAGTCATTGGCACGAAAATCGCAATGATAAAGTGAAAAAAGATTCTGACAAGGAGGAATAGTCAATGAAAGTCAAAGAAAAATATCTAAACTTCTACTACGAAACAATTGGGGAAGTATGTGAACCTGAAATCAATCCAAAGAAAACGGCGCTGCTTCTGGTGGACCTGCAAAACGAATTTGTTCGGCGGGATTGCGGCGAAGCGCTGCAGTTTCAGGCGGCAGGGGAATGGGAACGATGGATTCCTTTCCATGACAGACTGGATGAAATTGTAATTCCTAACAACCAAAAGCTGCTGGAATTTTTCAGAAAGAATAACTTGACGGTGACCTATGGAAGAATCGCCTGCCTGCGGGAAGACGGCGAAGACAGATCACCGGTACAGAAGTCTGAAGGCTGGAATGGTATGCTGCTTCCTGTGAATAGCTATGAAGCGCAGATGATTGATGAGCTGGCGCCGCTTGAGAACGAAATTGTCGTAAATAAGACGACAGACAGCGTGACTACGGGGACCAACTATCTGCAGCTGCTGCAGTTTATGGGCGTGGAAACCGTGATTGTAACCGGAATTGTAACGGATCAGTGTGTTGCGTCTACAGTAAGAGGACTTGCAGATGCTGGTTACAAAGTAATCTGTGTAGAAGATGCATGTGCAGCAGGCAGCATGGAGCTGCATGATGCAGAACTGAAAATTATGAGCGTTATTTACTGCGATGTACTTTCCACGGACGAAACAATTGCACTCATTGAGAAGAACTTATAGCTCATAGGTAACAGGAGAGAAAAATGGAAACACAAGGACTGAGAAAAGAAATAGGACTGTCCGGCATGGTTGCTATGGCTGCCGGCGGCATGATTGCAGCGTGGATGGTTGAAATCAAGTACTGGTTTGAAATCGGTGGTGCAGGAGCAGCGCTTTCTTTACTGACATGCGCAATCTTGATTTTACCGCTGGCATTTATGTATACTGAAATGACTTCTATGATGCCCTATGCAGGCGGACAGAATATCTGGATTACAAACGCTTTCGGATTTAACACCGGCTTTGCATCCTGCTGGATGATTATGCTTCTTTATATCATGGCAATGCCTACGGTGTCGATGGGAATTGCCTCTATGCTGGCATACTTATTCCCAATTACAACCACACAAATAAAAATCATTGCAGCGGTGCTGCTGGTGCTCTGGTATTTCTTAACCAACTTTGAATTGAAGCTGCTTACCAAACTGCAGAATGTGTTCTTTTGGAGTACGCTGGTAATTGCCGTTGCTGCGGATGTTATTTTTATTGCAAGTGGAAAGTGGAGCTTTGCAAATCTTGACTGGTTTCCAAACGGAGCCGCTGGGTATACTGCAGGAATCGGTCTTTTAATCATGAAGTTTGTAGGATTTGACCTGATTCCGCAGCTTTCAGAGGAGGCAAACTTTCCGAAAAAGGATATTTGGAAAGCTTTTGTAGGATCTTTAGGTTGTACAGTGCTGGTTTATGGTCTGGCGGTCGTTGCAATCGGAGGTATCGTATCCCTTGACTGGATTAGCGAAGTAAGCATTGTAGACCCTATGGTGGCAGATCATCTAGGACTTCACTGGCTGGGGATTCTTCTCGTCGTTATGGGCGTTTTGACCTGTATTACTACGCTATCCTCCTTCTGGCTCTCTGCTTCCAGAATCCTCTATGGTGCAGCAAAGCAGCATCAGTTTACTGCAAGATTTGCTAAGTTAAACAAGCATGGACAGCCGCAGTTTGCAAATCTAGTTGTAGGCATTTTGTCCATCTACTTTACGATTTTTGCGCCGGAGGCATGGGTAAATTACATATACGTAATTTATGGCGTTGCAGCAGGTGCAGTATATCTGATGGTGACGCTTTCCTTCATGAGAATCAGAAAAACGCATCCTGAGTGGGAAAGACCATATAAAGCGCCTGCCGGCATGCTGCTTGGCGTTATAGGAATCGTATTTTGCATATGGATTCTTTGGACTAATGGCACTGCAATGGGTGCGGCAGAGTGGATTGTACTGGCAGTGTATGCGGCGGTCGGTGTTGTGCTTTGGGGTTATGCAAAGGCAATGCAAAAGAAAAATCCGCTGGATTGGGCGCCGGTTGTATTGAGTCCAGATACAGTCACCAAAGAAGAAGCAAATGAAATCACGCGCTGAGCTGCGGCATGGAGGCTAAGACTGAACCGTTGATATTCCAAAAATAGGAAAAGCAAAATGATAACATAGCCCGGGGAATATCTCGGGCTTATGTTATAATAAATCAAATCATCAAATTGCTGCCAGCTTGAGGTAAGGAGAACCCCATGAGAAAGAGGAAGCGATCACTTACTGTGAACATCATCTTGATTTTTTTAATCTTTAATATCCTTTCTGTTATGATTTTTACTGTATATATGCAGAAAAGCAGTCAGAACGGCGCTATGAAATACGCACAGAGCAGCCTGCTGGAAATGACAAAGGAGAAAGGGAACCTTCTTGCCATTACTTTCGATCGGATTCAAAATAGAGCAGAAGTTATGGGCGTATATATGGAGGAGGCGCTTTCGCAGGATACTTCGGCAGCGCTGAGCAGCCAGTATGTGATGACAGAAACCGGCACGATGACTAGAAAAAAGGACAGCACAAAGAGCAGCAGTCAGCAGAGCAATATTATTGTGCCTAACATTGCGCCCTTGTCAGATGAACTGATTTATGAAATCAACGTGACGGAAAGGTTGGACCGTTATTTTGCGCAGATTATAGAAAATGAAGAGGTTTCGTGGTGCTATATTGTAACAAAGGGGAATCTTTTGCGGTGTAGTCCGTATGGTGACCTCAACGCTTTTTTTACCAGTGACCACAGTCAGGTCAGCGATATCTTTTATACACAGGCGACAAATCAGTATAATCCAGATCATCAGGCAATCTGGGCAGGACCTTATTATGATTATCTGGGAACAGGATGGACGATAACCTGTTCCCAGCCGGTATATGATCGAAATGGCGAACTGTTTGGCGTGATTTGTCTGGATCTTTCCATTGAAAAAATGAAAGAGAAGTATTTTACAGAGTTTTCTTTAGGACAGAGCGGAAAATTGTGCTGGATGTCAAATAACGGAGAGGTGTATTACCATACTGATTATGACAGTTTGACTGCAGAGCAGGGTGAAACGCTGGAGAAAAACATTTTTGAAGATGTATTGTCAGAAGAACGGCGAGCGGCGCTGAAAGAAGGCGTTCTCGGCGGTGGTTCGGGAATTAAATACTTTGAGGAAAACGGCGAGCAGCGCATGTTCATCTATTCGCAGGTGGAAGGTGCAGACAGCGTTATTTTTACAGAAATCGGCATAGATGATTTTAGTTCATTTTATACTGTGAATCTGAAAGGCATTATGGTTGTAGTGCTGATCAATCTGATTCTTGCAGTAATTTTTGCGTTGATTTTATATTTTAGTTTTTCAAGACCTATGAAAAGACTTGTAAATCAGGCGCAAAAAATTTCCGAAGGAAATTATTCAACTGTTCAGTTTCAAAAAGAAGAGGCCTGCGGTAATTATGAGATTTGCAAACTCAATGAGGCGCTGCGGATGATGAACGAGAATATTGTCTCTTATACAGAAAGTCTCATCGACAAGAACCGTGAAATTACAGTAATTCTGGACGCCATTGAAGAGACGCTCATGATTGCAGACATAGATGGAACTGTCAACATGCAGTCTAAGGATTTTGTCACGATACCGCGGGATAATTTAAAAAATGGAATTGCAGAAGTAGTAGCGACCGGAAAGCCTTTTTCTGAACAGCAGGTAGTGGACGGAGAAGCATATAGGAATCAGTATTATCCGATTTTAAAGGATAGAGAGGTCATCAAAATCGTAGTGTCCAGAGAGTGTGTTACGAAAACAGTTCTTCAGGAAAAGGAACTTCAGCAGATTGAAAAAATGGCAGGAGTAGGACAGTTGGCTGCTGCAATTGTACATGAACTAAAGAATATTCTTGCGAGGATCAAAGGCGCTGCGTATATTTTAAAACTGACTGAGGCGAAGGAATCGGAGGAAATATTTGCAATTCAAAAAGGGGTCGACGAGGCGGAAGATGTAATCTCAACTCTGCTGGATTTTTCAAAGAGGGACAAAGACGGCAGCGAGATGATACATCTTGGAACTCTGGTAAATCAAATTTTGCTGTTGTCTAAAAAAGAGATTATCGGCAAAGGAATTGTTATAAAAAAAGAAATTGATAAGGAGTTTTATGTAAACTCAAATGGCAGGGAGGCAATAAAAGTTATTCTACAGAATATCATCATAAATGCGATTCAGGCGGTACACTGTGAAGGCGAGATTGTGATTGAGTGCTGTAGGAAGGCTGATAACGCATTTATCAGAATTAAAGATAATGGAGATGGTATTAAAGTTATACCAAAGGAAAAGGTTTTTGAACCATTTTTGACAACGAAAGAAAAAGGAACAGGCATCGGACTTTGGATTACCAAACGTCTTGTCGATACATTGGAAGGGGAGATTATACTGCGTGAGCCTAAAGACGGCGGCACTGAGTTTATTGTATTAATTCCGGTAGAAAGAAAGGAGGCGTAATATCATGGCACGGGTTATGCTGGTTGATGATGACAGGAAATTGTTGGAACTTTATGAGAAAATCTTTGAACTCAATGGATTTGAAGTTATGCCCTGTGAGAATGGGCATTCTGCGCTAGAGGTTATCGGTAAAGAGGATATCGCTGTGGTGGTTTCTGATATCATCATGCCGAAGATGAATGGTATGGAGCTTTTGAAGCAAATAAAACTAAAATCGCCGGACACAGAGGTCATTATGCTTACTGCTGAAGGATCAATTTCTGGAGCAGTGGAGGCTGTTAAGGAAGGAGCTTTTTCTTATCTGGTAAAACCGGCAGATATTGAGGAATTGATTTCCAATATAAAAAAGGCAGCAGAGCTTTCCAATATTAAGGCTGAGAATAAGACCTTAAAAAACCGGTTAGCTTCCTTTTCGATGGGAAGTGAATTTATCGGTATATCCCCGGCAGCAGAAGCACTCAGAGAGAAAGCTAAAATTGTAGGTAAAACGGATTCTGCGGTATTGATTACCGGAGAGACCGGCACGGGAAAAGAAATTCTGGCAAATATGATACATAGATACAGCAGTCGTGCGGACAAACCTTTCGTATGCGTAAATTGCGGGGCGCTGAATGAGAATCTGATAGAAAGCGAATTGTTTGGCAGTGAAAAAGGCGCTTACACAGGAGCAGAGCGACAGAAAAAGGGTCGTTTTGAAATTGCTAACGGCGGAACAATTTTCTTTGATGAAATCGGAGAGATGAGTCCGAATATGCAAACGCGGCTGCTCAGAGTGCTGCAGGAAAAGACCTTTGAAAGAGTAGGCGGCTATGAGACAATCAGGAGTGATTTCAGGCTAATTGCCGCGACGAACAGAGATTTGAAGAAGGAGATTGAAGAGAATAGCTTTCGCAAGGATTTATACTACAGAATTAATATTATTCCTATTGAGATTCCACCTCTGCGGCAAAGATTGGAGGATATTCCGGTCTTATGTAGCAGCTTCCTGTCCCTTTATGCAAGAGAAATGAATAAGCCGCTGCCTGTCATAGATGAAGAGGTGTTGGAAGTCCTTCAGAAATATGACTGGCCCGGCAATGTGAGAGAACTTCGCAATCTGATAGAAAGAATGGTTGTACTCTCTGGCGAAGGAAGTTTAGATGTGAATGTACTTCCGGAAGAGATAAAGGATATTTTTCAGCAAAGCGAGCCGGATGATTCACTGCGGGGGCAGACGAAATCCTTTGAAAAAGAATACATTATAAAAATCATAAACAAGCATCAGGGCAATGTTGCAAAGGCAGCAGGTGAAATGCAGATTGCCAAGAAGAATCTGTATAAAAAGCTGAACGAATACGGGATAAAGTATAAATAAATTATAGTTGAACTTTTCTGCAAAAAAATTTGCACTTGTGCAGGAAATCGTGTAAAATAGAAGAGAATAAAGCAGGAGGTACGGAGACTTGACCGCAGAGGAATATAAAAAAATACTGGAAGCGCTGATCAATCTCGTAGACATGGGGATTTACGTGGTAGACACAGACGGCGTGGGCATGTTCTATAATCAAATTATGGCGGACATGGAGCAGATTCGCATTGACGATGTCATCGGAAAGCCTTTTGCAAAAGCGTTTCCCGGTGTAAAGCTGGAAGAAAGCACCATGTATCAGGCTTTAAAGAAAAACGTTGAAATCCGTAATAAACAACAGTCATATACCAGCTTATATGGAAAGGAAATCGCAACAATTAACAGCACTGTACCTGTAATCCATGAAGGAAAAACCATTGCAGCTATTGAAGTTGCAAGAGATGTAACCAATATTCGTTCCATGAGCGATACCATTTTGCAGCTGCGGGAAAAAGAGATAAAGCCTAAAGAGGCAAGGCCGAAGCTGAAAAAGTATACTTTTGATGACCTCATCGGAAACAGTCCGCTGTTTACTGCGGTTTTGGAACGGGCAAAGCGGGCGGCAGGCAACGACGCATCGGTATTTATCTATGGGGAAACAGGGACAGGAAAAGAGCTTCTTGCGCAGAGTATCCATTATGCCAGTGCTCGCAGGCAAAATCCGTTTTTGGCGCAGAACTGCGCAGCGCTGCCGGAATCCTTGCTTGAGGGCATCTTATTCGGAACCACAAAAGGCGGATTTACCGGGGCGATGGATAGAGCCGGGCTCTTTGAACAAGCTAATGGCGGCACTCTGCTGCTGGATGAAATCAACTCCATGCCGTATGATTTACAGAGCAAGCTGCTGCGCGTGCTGCAGGAGGATTATATCAGAAGAGTTGGTGGAAGCAGAGATATTCCCATTGATGTGAGAATTATTGCTACGGTCAACGAACCCCCAGAAAAACTCATAGAAGAAGGCAAACTTCGAAAGGACCTTTATTACCGGCTTAATGTAGTAAATATCTCCATTCCGCCGCTGCGCAGCCGCCTTGAAGATATTCCAGTATTGACAGAAAAACTGCTGGAAAAGCACAATGAACGCTTTGGAAAAGAGGTCTGGATGGTATCGGAACATGCGCTGCAGCGTCTTTGTGATTATAATTATCCGGGCAATGTTCGTGAACTGGAAAATATTATTATGCAGTCGGTCGCTATGGCAGACAGGGAACACGTGCTGACAGAAAAACTGTTGCAGATGCCGATGCAGGTAGATGCAATTGGCGCTGATGTCGAAAAGTGGGATCGGAAAGGTCCGCTTGATCAGTATCTTGATAATTTGGAGAAGGAAATTATCAGAGAGGTAATGATTTCCGAAGGTGGAAATATTTCGAAGACCGCAGAAGCCCTGCATATTAAGCGGCAGACCTTGCAGCATAAATTGAAAAAATATGGGATTAAAGGTTGAGAAAAGGCGCCGGAATGCAAAAATATTTGCATATATAATGCCAAAAAATTTGCATTATGCCCGCTGAATTAGAAATGCGGTCACTTCAAAATTTAAAAATTTCCGCAATCTGCGAGAGTTATTTAGTGGTTTTTGCACAGAATAAGTGCTGAAAACCACTATTTTTATGAAATTATTGCGGCGAAATTGTATCATGTATACACGGGAATATTTGGCATGGTTGTTGCTTTATATATAGGCATCACGCGAAAACGCGTTTCAAAGTCAATTCATATTATAGTAATGATTTATTAAAAGGAGAGAAAAGCAAATGAAAAATGTAAAAGTAATCCTTTGGGGACTCGGCGCTATGGGCGGCGGAATCGGCAAAATGTTAGTAAAGAAACAGGGTGTTGACATTGTCGGCGCAATCGACATCGGCGCAAAGCTGGGCAAGAGCCTGTATGAAGTAGTGCCTGGTATCGAAAGAGGCGACAGAGAAGATGTTATCGTTGGCACTGCAGATGAAGTAATCAAACCAGGTGCAGCAGACATCGTAGTAGTTTGCACAGACTCTTTCACTGCAAAAGTATATGACAAACTGGTTAAGGTTATGGAAAACGGCATGAACGTCATCACTTCCGCTGAAGAAATGGCTTATCCGCAGGCACAGGAACCTGAACTGGCTAAGAAGCTGGATGAAATCGGTAAGAAGAACGGCGTAACTGTACTGGGTACTGGTATCAACCCTGGTCTGATTATGGACCTTCTCGTAATCCTGTGGACTGGTGCTTGTGAATCCGTTGATCACATCGTTTCCAGAAGAGTAAACAGCTTATCTCCGTTTGGTCCTGCTGTAATGGAAGAACAGGGAATTGGCGTAGAAGTAGAAGATTTTAACAAGAGAAAAGCAGACGGCACTATGGCAGGTCACGTAGGATTCGCAGAATCCGTTGGCATGATCTGCGATGCGCTGGGCTGGAACCTTGAGAAGTTTGAACAGGATATGGAACCGATCGTGACTGATGTAGACAGAAAATCTCCTTACGGCTTCGCAGCAGCTGGTCAGGTTGCAGGCGTTGCAATGAAGGGCTGGGGAACTGTTGACGGCGAAGTTAAGATTGAAATGGATCATCCGCAGCAGATCGAACCTGAGCAGGTTGGCGTATTCACAGGTGACTACGTAGAAATTAAGGGTAATCCTCCTGTAAACATGGCTAATACTCCGGAAATCGAAGGCGGTATCGGAACTATGGCTATGATCATGAACTGCATTCCGCACGTAATCAACGCAAGACCTGGTCTTAAGACTATGATCGACATTCCAGTTCCTCACGCAATCATGGGCGACATGAGAAATATGATCGAGGAAGACTGCAAACTGGTTAAATAATTAAGACTTGTCTTATTTGTCCACAGCGTTGTCAGTCTCATCGTTCAGTACTTAAATTCACACAAGTACCTCCGTGTTTCGATGACTTGCTGCCTCGCTGTGAACAAAAAATCCAGCGTCTTCTAGGTTACTATGAGAGACGTAAGATAGCTGGCGCAAGCGGCGTCATACTATATAAATAATGTAGGAGATGATTAAAATGGTAAAAAAAGGAGAATGGGTACGCATTCACTCTGTAGTACTCAAGGCAGAAGAAAGAACTGCTAAAATTCCTGAAGATACACAGAAATGTGACCTGCAGATGTGGACTAAGGGCACTTTGCAGGAAGATGCAGAAATCGGCGATGTTGTTACCGTAAAAACTGCATGCGGTCGTATGGAAAAGGGCACTTTAATTGAAGTAAACCCGTACTATACACACAGCTACGGCAAATTTGTCCCTGAAATCATCGAGATTGACAAACAGCTGAGAGAAATCATGTTTGGAGGTGACAAATAATGACACTGGCAAAAGATTATGATTCCGTTATGGGCAGATCCAATGAGATTCAGAGAAAAGCACTGGGTCTTGACTACGCAGAATTTGAATCCGGTTCAGTAGCTTTTGACTATGAGGCACTGATGAAATCCACCGGTTACACCCTGGAAGAAGTTGCTAAGATTCAGGCAAAAACTGCAGTAGGAAACACACCGCTGATTGAATTGCGCAACCTGACCGCGCTGGCAAGAAAATATGCAAAGCCGGGCTATGGCGCAAGAATTTTTGCAAAGGACGAGGCAGCCAACGCTTCCGGTTCCTTTAAAGCAAGAAGAGCGGCATGTGCAGTAGCACACGCTAAGAAATTAGGTTATAAAGGCGTTATCGCAGCAACTTCCGGAAACTACGGTGCAGCAGTTGCTTCCCAGGCAGCAATGCAGGGAATGGAATGTATCATCGTACAGGAATGTTACGATTCCAAAGGTGTTGGACAGCCTGAAATTGTAGAAAAAGCAAGAAAATGCGAAGCTTACGGCGCTGAAGTTATTCAGCTGACTGTAGGACCTGAACTGTTCTACACATTCCTTTCTGTTCTGGAAGACACCGGATATTTCAACGCTTCACTGTATTCTCCGTTCGGCATTGCCGGCGTAGAAACACTGGGTTACGAAATTGCAATGCAGTGTCGTGAACTGGTTGGCAAAGACCCGGATATGGTAGTCTGCACCAATGCAGGCGGCGGTATGATGACAGGTACAGCAAGAGGTCTATTAAAGGCTGGCGCTGTTGATACAGAAATGGTTTCCGCTTCCATCGACCTGACCGGACTGCACATGGCTTCCGACGAGCAGTTTAATAAGAAATCCTGCACCACAGGTCATACTGGATTTGGTGTACCTTATGCAACTGATCCGGACCACTCTGATGTTCCGCGTTCTGCTGCAAGACCTCTGCGTTACATGGATCGTTATGTAACTGTAACACAGGGTGAGGTTATGTACATGACAGAAGCACTGGCTAATCTTGAGGGTATCGAAAGAGGACCGGCAGGAAATACAGCCCTTGCGGCAGCATTTTCTCTGGCGCAGGAATTGCCTGAAGATGCAGTGCTTGTCATCAGTGAAACTGAATACACCGGCGCTGGTAAACATATTCAGCCGCAGCTTGACTTTGCAAGAGAAAACGGCATCGAAATCAAGTTCGGAAACCCGCAGGAAGAAGACAAGCCGGGCGTGAACATCATTCTGCCGAAGGATCCAAGCTTTGTAAAACACAAAGAAGCTGACATCACCCACTTCAGAAAGTCTTTAATCAAGAAGGCAGTAAAGAAGGCAGGCGTAGAGAAACTGACTGACGAGGATATTCAGTTCTTAGTAGCAGAAACCAACACTGATACCGATTTTGTTATGGCAGCACTTGCCGAACTGGGATATTAATATCTTTAGCATAAAGGAGAAAATAGAATGAAAAGAGCAGACGATTTCGAACAGAGAAGAAAGCATATCGCAAATCTTTCTGACGAAGAACTTTACAACAGATTCTGGGAACTGACCGCCCAGGTTGTTGACCCGCTTCTTGAACTGGGAAGAAAAAACACAACCCCTTCCGTTGAAAGAGCCGTTTTACTGAGAATGGGCGTTTCCTCCCTGGATACGCAGAAAATCGTAGAAGGCTGCATGGACAGAGGTCTGATGGGACACGGAACAGGTCATGTAGTTTACAAAATTTCTAAAGACAAAGGCATCTCCATCAGAGAGGCCAGTGAAAAACTGGCTGCTGGCGAATACTGGGACGATGCAGTAGCACTGTTCAAGGAGGGTAAATAAAGATGGCAGATATGGTTTTAAAACACAATGAAAAATTAGATGTTAGAAACATCTTAAAAGACCTCGATAAGTATGAACCGAGAAGAAAAGGCTGGACTTGGAGAAAACCTGCTCCTGGTCTTAAAATGGGACCTTTTGAGTATCATGATTGCTCCGAACCTTTGAAGAACGGCGTAGGTCTTCCTCCTGCAAAGTACTTTGAAGATATCGATCCGCAGCCGATGCCGGTTATTACAACTGAAATCGCTTCCGGAAGATTTGAAGACGATATCAGAAGAATGAGAATGGCTGCATGGCATGGTGCTGACCATATCATGGTTATTCGTCATATGGGTCAGTCCCACATCGACGGTCTGATGGAAGGTACTCCGCAGGGTATTGGTGGTATTCCTGTAACTCGTAAACAGGTGAGAGCACAGAGAAAAGCACTGGATATCATCGAAGATGAAGTTGGTCGTCCAATCAACTACCATTCCTACGTTTCCGGCGTAGCTGGACCTGATGTAGCTGTTATGTTCGCAGAAGAAGGTATCAACGGTGCGCACCAGGATCCGCAGTACAACGTACTTTACAGAGATATCAACTGCGTTCGTTCTTTTGTAGACGCTTGTGAATCCAAGAAAGTTTTAGCTTGGGCTGGCATTCTGCAGATTGACGGCGCTCACAATGCAAATGCTACCGCAAGAGAAGCGTGGAAAGTAATGCCTGAGCTGATTGTGCAGCACGCAATCAACTCTCTGTTCTCAGAAAAAGTAGGCATCAAACCGGAAAATATTGCGCTGTCAACTGTACCTCCGACAGCAACACCAGCACCTTGTATGTACTACGACCTGCCGTATGCAGTAGCTCTTCGTGACTTCTGCGGCAGATACAAAATGAGAGCACAGCAGAACACTAAATATATCTGCTCCTCCGCAAGAGAAGCAACTGTAACCCATGTTATGAACATGGTTATTTCCAAGCTGACCAGTGCAGACATTCAGTCCACTATCACACCGGACGAAGGAAGAAACGTGCCTTGGCACATTTACAACATGGAGGCTGTAGACAACGCAAAACAGGCACTTCTGGCAATGGACGGTCTGATGGAAATGGTTGAACTGAAGAAAGATGGTCCGCTCCGTGAAATGGCTCGTGACCTGAAAGAAAGAGCTTGCCTGTTCATGGAAGAAATCATCGAAGTCGGCGGATATTTCCAGGCAGTTAAGGAAGGCTTCTTCGTTGACTCTGCAAAATATCCTGAAAGAAACGGCGATGGTATCGCAAGAAATCCAGAAGGCGGCGTAGGTTACGGTTATATCTTCGAAAGAGAAGAAGATTACATGGCTCCTGTAACTGCACACTTCGGTTACAATAATGTAGAACAGTACGGCGGAGATCCTGCAGATCCAGCAGCACTCATCGGCGGATGTACTTTTGAAGATAGAAGCAAAATCGTCTTCATCGATGAGCTGGATGAAGAAGACTGCGTAGATCGCAGACTTGAAAAAGTTGCTAAGTATCTGGACGGCGAAGCTATCAAGCCTGAAATGGAATGGTGCGGAGACGGTGTAGTCATGATGACTATGATGATTCCTGCAAATACCAGAACTGCAGAAGCTGCAGCACTGGAAATCGGCAAGAAGCTTGGTCTTGAAAATCCTGAAGTAATCAGTAAGGAAGTAATGCAGGAAGCAGAAGGCACTAGAATCGAAATGAAGGGTAAGGTTAACTTCGATGTTGACCCTAGCGCTCTGGAAATTCCACCTGAACCACATCATCTGGATGATGCAACTCTGTACAACGAATTTGAAAATCATCCGATGGTTGTCGTATGCGGTACTGTTGGTGAAGACGAACACTCTGTAGGTCTTCGTGAAATCATCAACATCAAACACGGCGGTATCGAAAAATGGGGAATCAAAGTAAACTACCTGGGAACTTCCGTTCCAGTAGAAAAGCTGGTTGACGCTGCTGTAGAATTGAATGCAAATGCAATTCTGGCATCCACCATCATTTCCCACGATAATATTCACTACAAGAATATGAAGAGAATCAATGACCTGGCTGTTGAAAAGGGAATCAGAGATAAGGTAATTATCGCTGCCGGCGGTACACAGGTAATTCCTGATGACGCTGTAAAGACTGGCATTGACGCTGGATTCGGCAGAGACTCTCACGGTATCGACGTTGCAACTTTCTTATGTGAAGAAGCAAAGAGACGCAGAGGCGAAATGTAATTTAACCCTTACGGGAGCTTATGGGGCGGGCAAATGCCCGCCCCTGTTTTGCAAATGCCGCTGCTTAGGCAGTCATAGCGCAGGACATGGCGCTACTTGAACTGACCGATACAGGAAAAAAATTAAAAAAAAGGAAAATAATGGTTGAAAGCGATCTGCAAACATTGTACAATGAAAGTAGAACCGCTTTGTCATTATTATATTTTTGCAGTTACGCTTAACGATCCACAAAAAATTTTAGGAGTTGCGTTGAAATACTGACAAAGCAGACAAAATAGATGATTTTTGTCAGTTTTGTCAGCTTTTCCACCCAAAATCCTGACTAAAATGACAAAATAAAAGAAATACGTCAGTTTTGTCAGGAAGGGGGTTAAAAAACTGTGATTTTGGGGATCAAATTAGAAGAAATACTGACAGAAATACAAAAAAAGCAGGATTCTGTCAGCAAAGAATTGAGAACTTGTCCACCGGGTACATTGCTGCAGGTTAAAGAACGGGGTAGAACTGTGTATTATCATAATGTCTGGATAGATGGAAAAAGGCAAAGATTCAGCTTAAACAAACATCCGGAGATGGTGGCGCTTTTGGCAAGAAAAAAGTATTTGGAAATGGAAGCAAAAATACTGGAAAATAACTTGAGTGCATTGCGAAAAGCCATAGATGGATTTTCTGATACGACTCCCGAACATATTCTGAAACAGCTTCCGAAAAAATACAAAGAATTGCCTAACTCATTATTTTTTCAAACTACAGAGCAAACGGAAGCAGAACGTTGGCAAAATGAACTCTATGAGCAGAGTGATTATATGCCGGAAAAGAAAATTCATTTGACATCGAAAGGTCTTGCGGTCCGTTCAAAATCAGAACTGATTCTTGCAGAAAAGTACTATGAATTCAAGGTACCGTTTCGTTATGAGCAGATTCTGAGAATCGGAAAGTATACGTTAGCGCCAGATTTCACCCTCCTTGCCGCCAGCGGCAAAATTTATTACTGGGAACATTGTGGTCTGACCGGAAATCCGGCGTATATGAAGAAACACAAATGGAAAATGGATGTATATGAATCAGCAGGTATTGTCCCTTGGAAAAACCTCATTGTTACCTATGATAATGAGCAGGGCACCATTGATATTCCGATTATAGAAAGTGAAATTAAAAATAAATTGATAATATAACAGATGGGGAGGTATACGAGTGAAGGTAGATGTTTTAGTAGCCGAAATTGGTTCGACCACCACAGTAGTAAATGCGTTTAAAGATTTGGATACAGAAAATCCATTATTCTGGGCGCAGGGGCAGGCACCGACTTCGGTCATGGATGGCGATGTACGTATCGGACTGCAGGGAGCTATTGATGATCTTTGCAGAAAAATGAAGATAGACAGTTTGGAGTATGATGAAATGCTGGCGACCTCTTCGGCAGCAGGCGGTCTGAAAATGACAGTGCATGGACTTGTCTATGATATGACTGCAAAAGCGGCAAAGGAAGCAGCGCTCGGCGCAGGCGGCATCATTCATTATGTAACTGCCGGAAAGCTGAGGAGAACTGACCTTGCAAAAATTAAAGAAGTCAACCCGAACCTGATTTTGATTGCAGGCGGTGTAGATTACGGTGAACGGGAAACTGCTATCGACAATGCGGAGAAAATTCGTGCATTAGGACTGAATACTCCGATTATTTATGCCGGAAATATCGAAAATCAAGAAGAAATGAAGCTGATTTTTGACGAGGAAAGCGGGCAAAAGTTATATAACGTAGAGAACGTTTATCCTAAAATTGACGACCTCAATGTAGAACCTTGCAGAAAGGTAATTCAGGATGCTTTTGAAGAGCATATTACCAATGCGCCTGGTATGGAACACGTGCGGGATATGGTAAGCGGTCCGATTATTCCGACCCCGGGTGCAGTGATGGAATGTACTAAGCTGCTCTACGACTGTTTGGGAGACCTGATTGTGCTGGATGTTGGTGGCGCAACCACAGATCTGCATTCCGTAGCAACAGAATCCGATAAAATCGCTCGCATTATGGTTTCTCCGGAACCAAAGGCGAAACGTACAGTAGAGGGAGATTTAGGTGTTTATGTAAACCGAATGAAAGTCATCGAGTCCATCGGCGAAGAAAAGCTGCGTAAGGAATGTGAAAAAATGGGAATCGACCTCGACAAAACCCTGGAAACCTATGTTGCCATTCCTAAGACAGAAGATGAATTTAAGCTAGTAGAACGCTTAACAAAGGAAGCGGTTTTGAAAGCAGTAGAACGCCATGCAGGTATTATCCGCTATATCTACGGACCGTCCGGCAGAAGTACCGTAGCTGAAGGCAAGGACTTAACTCCGGTAAAATATATCATAGGAACCGGTGGCGCTCTGACCCGTCTGCCGCACCGCGTTGAAATTATGCAGGAAATTGCAAAACATAATGAGACCGGCATGATGCTGTTCCCGACTGAGCATGCACAGATTCTGGTAGACAATGACTATATCATGGCGTCTCTGGGCGTCTTATCTAAACACCATAGAGAAGGTGCAATTCGTCTGCTGGAAAAGAGCCTTGGCTTCAAGTTCCCTGAGAAAAAGGAGCAGGATTTTACTGCAGTAAGCAAAGCTATGGCAGATGTGAACCGAGAAGCAGAAGAAGCAAAGCAGAGGGACGAAGAATATCGCAAACACATTGAAGAAATGGAAAGCCTGGGTTATGATATGACAGCCTTCAAAGAGGAAGAAAAAATCGGCGGAGCCAGCGAAGAGGAACTGAAAGCTGCCCGTGATGCTGCCTTGGCGCAGAGCGAAGAAAAGGAAAAAGCAGAAATGCGAAGCGGTCAGGGTGTCAAAGGCAAATGGGCTGCAACAACTGAAGGAGGTGGGCAGTACATGGGAGACTGTACCCACGATTGTAAGCATTGTACAAGAAAAAATTGCCCGAACCGGGTAGAGTAGGAGAGTAACGATGTATCCAAAATTACAGATAAATTTAAAGAAACTGGAAGACAATCTGAACGCCTGCGCAGCTATAACCAAAGAACGGGGTGGCTGCTCACTGATGATTGTTACCAAAGGACTTTGCGCAGACAAAGAGATGGTAAAGATGGTGGCAGAAAATCCTCATGTGGATTTTATCGCTGATTCCAGAGTGAAAAACATTGCCAGTTTTTCGCAGATGGCACGTACAAACGGAAAAAAGACTGTGCTACTGCGTATTCCGATGCACTGCGAGGTTTCCGAGGTCGTCAAATATGTGGACTTGTCCTTTAATTCAGAGCTTTCAACCATTAGGCTGCTGAGTGAAGAGGCGAAAAAAGCAGGCAAGGTTCATGACATTCTGCTGATGATAGACTTGGGCGATCTGAGAGAGGGGATTTTCTTCCAGGATGAGGACCTGATTGACGAAGCAGTCGAAGAGATTTTGAAGATGGAAAACATCAATCTGTATGGCATTGGTGTAAATTTGACCTGCTACGGCGCAATTATTCCGAAGAAAGAAAACCTTTCCCAACTGGTTGCAATCGGTCAGCGCTTGGAAGAAAAGTACGGTATCAAGTTAGAAATGATTTCCGGAGGCAATTCCAGTTCCATCTATCTGGTGGACAAAGGGCAGCTGCCAGAGGGAATTAACAACTTGAGACTTGGCGAATCTTTCCTATTGGGCAATGATACTGCATATGAGACCAAACTGCCGGGTACTGTCAGCGACGGGCTGATTCTGCAGGCACAGATTATTGAACTGAAAGAGAAACCTTCCCTTCCTATCGGGGAAGTAGGCGTCGATGCTTTTGGAGAAAAACCTTACTATGAGGATAGAGGCATTATGAAGCGTGCCATCATTGGTATCGGTAAGCAGGACACCGACCTTGGCAGTATGACGCCCCTTGATACCCAGATTGAAATCATGGGTGGCAGTTCCGACCACATCATTTTGGACGTGACCCACTGCGATAAAGATTATCAGGTCGGAGACATTGTGGAATTTGAACTGGGGTACGGCGGCATGCTGAAAACAGCAACAAGCCCGTATGTAGAAAAGGACTATATTAAATAAATAGAAAAACAATCCATCGGTGAGGTGGATTGTTTTTTCATGAAGGATATTTAAAAAGTTTATTCTTCTACGGTATCAAAGAATTCGCAGCCAAGGGCTTGCAGCTTTTCTATAACCCATGGTCTAGGCAGTGAGCCGGTTTCTTCGATTGCTTTTAATGATTTTGCTTCACCGGCCATGAGGGCGTCTACCTTTTCCAATACGGATTCTGCATCGGAAGGTTTAATAAATACAATTCCGTCAGCATCAGCAACAACAATATCGCCGGGGGAAACGGTTCTGCCGCCGCAAGAAACGGTAGTATTGACTTCGCCGGGACCGTTTTTCCAAGGGCCGTTAGGCGTGACTGCACGGGTATAGACAGGAAGGCCTGTAGCAGCGATATCTTCTTTATCTCTCATAGCACCATCAACGATAATACCGGCAATCTTTTTTGTCAGCAGATACTGCACCATGATTTCACCAAAAATAGCACGTTCGGTATAGCCGCCGGCATCAATAACGATGACGTCGCCTTCTTTTACAAGATCCATAGCATAGTGGAACATCAGGTTGTCACCGGGTGGTACTTTAACGGTGAAAGCAGACCCGACAAGACCGGCTTTACCGATGGGCTTGATTGCTGAATTTACAGCGGCCTGGCGACCCATACAGTCATCTAAATTTGCAGCAGGAATACCGCGGAATTTATCAAGGAGTTCTTTAGAGGGTCTTTTAAAATCGTTATATACTCTACAGTTTACTTGATTCATGATTATTTACCTCCGTTAATTTTTCTGATAGCAGTGTCCATGCGGGAAAGTGCTTCTCTCAAATCTTTTTCTGCAGTTGCAAAGGACATACGTATGCAGCATGCGCCGCCAAGACCATAAGAATCGCCGGGCACCACTGCGACGCGGGCTTCGTCCAGCAGGTAGTCTGCAATTTCAAAACTATTTTTTCCGTCTAACTCAACCTTAGCCCAAGCGTAAAAAGCGCCTTGCGGGACATGACAGGAAACACCGGGAATTGCGTTGAGTCCGTCTACGAAAAAGTTTCTGCGATGCAGATAGCTTTCTACCATCGTGTCGATATCATGCTTGCAGTCCAAAGCAACGAGAGCCGCTTCCATAGAAAACTCACTGAGACAGCTAACTGCATGCTGGCTCAAAAGCGCAATCATACGCAGTATTGGCAGCGGAGCGCATACATAGCCCAGACGCCATCCGGTCATAGCAGTAGATTTGGAAAAACCGTTAATCGTGATAACCCTGTCGGCAATTCGTGCAATAGAAGCTAAGCTGACACTTTTGGTACCGTCATAGACAATTCGCTCGTAAATTTCATCTGCAATCAGAAGAATATCGTGCTCAATGGCAAAATCAGCCAGGATTTCCGCTTCTTCCTGCGAGAGAATACAGCCTGTTGGGTTGTTAGGGTAGTTGACGATAATGGCACGGGTTTTTTCTGATACATGCTGTTTTAGTACATCGGCAGTGATTTTGTAATTGTTCTCAAAATCCAATTCTACATTGATAGGAACTGCACCGGAGGCAGTTACAATGGGCTCATAAGAAACCCAGGCAGGGTTGAGAATCATTACTTCATCGCCTTTTCCCGGCGTAACGAGAACACGAATGGTTTCATAGATTGCGAATTTGCCGCCGGGGGACATGATAATATTATTTGCAGTACAGTCAATGCCATTTTCTTCTCGCAGCTTACGTGCAATTCTTTCTCTTAAAGTAGGTAGCCCCAGTGCACCGTTATAATGGGTGTGACCGCTGGCAATTCCTTTTATTCCGGCTATTGATGCCATTGCAGGTGTATCGAAATCAGGCTCTCCTGTAGCCAGCGTAATGATATCGACGCCTTCAGATTTTAGTTTTTTTGCCTTTTCGCTGACAGCAAGAGATGCTGAAGGGGGGATATCAAGCAGCAGCTGATTAAAATAGTAATCCATAAGATTCCTCCTTGTAATCGGTATTCCGTTAGGTTGTTGTCATCAGTGTATCTCCGACAGACAGAATTGTCCAATGAAAGGTTTTACTATTAAATAGAAAAAGATTTTGTATTTAATAGAAAGAATTCGAATTTTACTTGTCCATGCAAACCAATTATAATGGGCGTATGAAAGAGCTCTGGATACAATTAAAAATAAGGAGGTCCAAAAAATGGACACTGTAAAAAAGAATAATGGAACCGCTGAATTTTACGGCGGGGCATTTGGACCATGGATTCCTGTCATTATTATGATTGCAGGCATGATTGTCGGTACTATTATTGGTGGCGGAGGAATGACGAGATTTGCAATTATTACATTTATTGCACTAATAGTGGGATTTTTACTGGCAAAAGATAAGAAGGCATTTGGGGAAATCTCTTTTGCAGGACTAAAAAATCCGATGCTGTCAATTTTGATTGTAGCATTTTTAATGGCAGGTGTTATGGGGCAGCTGCTGCGCCAGAGCGGACTCATTAATGCACTGATATATGTGATGGGAGAGCTGAATATGAGTATTGCTTTCCTGCCTTTTGTTGCATTTATTATCTGTGCAATTATTTCAACCTCATGCGGTACCTCATCTGGTTCTGTAACTACAGTAGCCCCGCTGATGATTCCTCTTGCGGCAGAGCTGGGCTGTAATGTTGGTCTGGTATGCGGCGCAATTATTGCAGGTGCAATCTTTGGTGATAATCTGGCTCCGATTTCTGATACAACCATCGGCTCTGCACTTACACAGGAAGCAGAGGTGACAGCTGTAGTAAGAACAAGGCTGCCTTATTCACTGATTGCAGGCGGATTATCTGCAGTTCTGTTCATTATCTTTGGACTGCGCATGGATAGTGGTGCAACAATTCAGATTGGTGCAGAGGTGGCTAATATGAAATCACTGGCTATGCTGATTTTGCCGATTTTAATGATTGTTCTAATGAAGCTGGGACTGGATTTAGTGGGGACTCTGATTATCTGTAATCTGGTGGGAAGCATTCTCGTTTTGATTCTTGGCTGCATTCCGCTAGGTACGCTCCTTGATAATGAAGGACCGATTGGAGCAGGTCTTACAGGAATGATGGGAATGCTGTTATATATTCTTTTACTATTTCAGATTTTGGAAATACTTAATGCCAGCGGCGCCTTTGACAGACTGATGAATGCCCTGTTGAAGCTCTGTAAAACGGCACGCTCCGGCGAATTTGCGGGAATGCTGATGACTGCTGTAACTACAGCGGCTGCAGGAGGAAGTTCTCCGGCTATTATCTTCTGTGGGCCTCTTGTTCGCAAGGTTGCAAAGTCTTTCAATATTGAAAAAACCAGAGGTGCAAATATTTTGGACGGAACTGCTTGTGGTATCTCGGGTATCCTGCCATATGGAAGCTGCATGCTGCTGTGTCTGAATTTTTCACAGGGTGTAGTACCGGAGGATTTCTCCTTTATAGATGTCGTTCCATACAGCTTCCACAGTATGTTTCTGCTGGTGTTGTTCTTCTTTAGTATTTTAACCGGTATTGGAAGACGGTTTGATGAGAAGACAAAGTAATGAGGGAAAGATACATTTATTTAGACAATGCAGGCGCTTACTTCTGTGTGAAGAGGTGAAGAAGAATCAGAAGTTGATATTTTTCTGGAAACAGTAGAACACTGGTTTTGAAAAAATCGCAAGAGATAATAAATAACGGACGCTTTTAGTGTTTTCGCTGAGCGTCCGTTGTTTTTGCTAATAAAAATATTTTTTAATTAAATCTAAAACCTGCTTTGGCAGTGCCTGATGCACGGTAATATAGCAGGGCATTTGGGGCGCAGGCTCTTTAATGGAATAAATATGATAATCCGGTAGGTTATCGAAGATTTCCATGCTGGCTCTGGGAATCATACACCACCCACCAATAGGCATAGCATTTGTAATCATCGTTGGCGAATCCACCAGCATGTAATACGGCATATCATCGCCGAAATATTTACGGTAAAAATCGCCAGCAACGGGATTGTCAAAGGAAACCCCTTTAATTAGAATAGCCTTTTGAGCAGACAGCACCGCAGGATCGATGACATCTGTTTCTCTAGGGGCGCTTGTTCGCTCGATGATGACCATAGGGAATGTATCGACCTCGTCAGTAAGTAGCTGCTTGTATTCGCTGGCGGCGCAAAAATATCCCAGACCAACATCGGCGTCTCTGTGTGAAATGAGCTCCGGAATTTCATTAGAATTACAGGTACTTACTGAAAGGAGTATTTGCGGTTCGTTTTCAGCGATAAGATTGTATATCGGTGAAAAAACGGTATTTACGCTGGACGGGGCGGCAATGCGTAGCTGTAGTTTTTCTGCACTGCTACGAAACGCTTTTATTTTGTCGCTCACCTGCATCCATTCTCTCGCAATGGGAAGGAATTCTTCGCCGCGTAAAGTTAGAGAAATGTTGGAAATACCTTTTCTTCGTACTATGAGGATTGTGTCAAGCTCAGCTTCCAGAGATTTTAGGCGATAACTGAGTGCGGACTGAGAGACAAAGAGACTCTCGGCCGCTTTGGTGATATTTTTTTGCTCAACTATGGCTAAAAAAGCCTCGATTTGTTTGTATTCCATTAGTGTTACCTATTTTACGCATATGCCGTTGGACAAGTTTCTCGTAGTCTACAGAAATCGCAGGCACGGAGTGATTCCTCTACATCGCGTCCAATACCGATAAAGCTGCTGACCGATTTTTGCGGGTGCATCATAAGGCTTGGAGTCAGTGTAATGCCGATGTCTTCAGGCTTTAGGAGCGCGAAAAGCTCCCGCTGAAGTTTGATATCCACTTCGTGCTGCCCTGGACTCCACGGAAACGAAACGCTTGCGCCGGTGTCGGAAAGCTGATTCTTTATTTTGTTTCGGAGCCAAGTGTGACCGCAGTCTGCTATGGCAGAACCCCAGCCGTCATAGAAAAGCTGTTTCAGATTATCACTTTCGCTTTCAGCCAGTTCATCGTAGCCAAGAACGGTGATGGCTGCAAATTCAATTTCCTCTGCACCGGAAAAAAGATGAGACAGCATTTCGCTGCGGATAGTCGTGCCATCAACGAGGCGGATATTCTCCCCAGAAATAGTATCAACGGCAAAGGACTCACATATGCCCCTTACAGTAACCGAGTCGAAAATCCGCTGCCGGGTTTCTTCGTACTGGGCAGAAAAACGTTTCAGCGCTTTTTCTTTCTTCATCTCGATGAGTTTGAAAAACATGTCGTCAAGACCTTCGATCTCGGTAATGGGAATATCAAAGGTCTGCCTTTGCAAAAGTGCCATGGAAATCACCTCTCTTAATTTACTGGTATTTTCGATTGAAAAGGACACGTTGGGGAAGTCGGACTTCTTAAAAGTGTGTGCTTATCAATCGAAGATACATGTTGAAATTTAGAATTTCTCAATACTGCATAAATCCATGATGAATACGGTTATGCCGCCAGCAGGTTTTTTGATAGGAATTGGCGGAACCAGACTCATCTGTTCGCATCCTGGCGCAGTCACGTTTTGATAGGTGGTCTTTTCACGCACACCGGCGTTAACCTTGAGTATTTCTAAAACTTCTGCACACTTAGACTCGTCAGTACCAATCATAATTGTTACATTCTTTTTGCGAAAAAAACCACCGGAAGAGTTAAGTACAGTGACGAAAAATCCGTTCTGTGTTAAATCATGAATGGTGTCCTCATAGTCATCTCCGTTTAATACAGCCATAATTAACTTTTGCTGTTCTTTTTCTTTCATTAGTCTACCTCCCAATTGATTCTTGATTTATTATATCATGGCGAAACCTCTAAATATAGAGTCGCAAGCCATGATTCAATGTTCTCTCAGGCGTCAAAATCTTTGATTTTATTTGCGCCGTGAGGTTATTATACCACAAAATATGACCAAAACTGAATAAAATATTTTGGTAAAATGGGAAAATACATAGGGAAAATAGTACTTTTGTGAGGTCAGGAGAAGTAGTGAATTGATTTTAATACAAAAAAATGTTAAAATAGTCTCACATTACTTTAAATGGCTAAAGAAAAATGAAAGGAAGACAGTATTATGAAAATGAAGAAATTAATTGCTGTACTGATGGTTGCAGCCCTTCTCTTCACGACAGCAAGCTGCGGTGGCGGCGATAATGGTGGCGGCGGAGAAGCAAAAGATTCTCTGACCATCGGTATTGATGCGGACGCTGTAGCACTTGACCCGCTCCGTATCAATGATACATTGACAATGTCCATTCTGTCTAACGTATATGAACCGCTGGTTCGTATGACTAACGATGGTGAAATCGTTCCTGCGCTGGCAGAAGAATGGAAAGTTTCCGATGATGGATTGGTGTATACGTTCACAATCAGAACGGACGCAACTTTCCACAATGGAGATCCAATTACAGCAGAAGATGTAAAATATTCACTGGAAGCTGCTGCAGAATCCTCCTACACCGGACCGTACATGAACTTTATCGATTCCGTTAAAGTCGTGGATGAAAAGACAGTAGAAGTTACACTGCAGTACGCATATGCACCGTTCCTGGCACTTTGTACAACTTATTCTCAGGTTGTAAAAGAGGACTTCTATAAAGAAGGCGGCGAAGTAGATATGTCCAAGAGCCCGATTGGTTCCGGTCCTTATAAGTTCAAGAACTGGGCACAGGGTGACAAGATTGAATTCGAAGCATATGACGGATACTATCAGGGTGAACCTAGCATTAAGAATTTAACTTATAAGATTATCCCGAACTCCAGCACTGCAACAATGGCACTGGAAAGCGGCGAAATCGACCTGTCTCTCAATGTTTCAGAGGCTGACATTAAGGCACTGGAAGAAAAAGACGGTATCACATTACTGCAGAAACCGTCCACTGCGTTCTACTTTATCGGTATGAACACTAACGTAAAAGAACTGAGCGACGTAAGAGTTCGTCAGGCTATCGCAAAATGTATCAACAAGCAGAATATGATTGATGGCGCACTGAACGGTTACGGAACTCCGACCAACACTTTCATCGCTGAAGGCGTTTTAGGCTATGATCCGGATTTCAATCCGCTGCCTTACGATGTTGAAGAAGCGAAGAAGCTGATGAAGGAAGCAGGATACGAAAATGGATTCAAGATTTCCATGAGTATTCCTGAAAACCGCAGCACCCACGCACAGATTATCAAATCCGACCTGGCTCAGATTGGTATCGACTTAACAATCAATATCATCGAAACCGGTAAGTTCTGGGACGATCTTGAAAATCTGGATTACGAAATGATGATTATGGGCTGGTCCTACGTTGTTATGGACCCAGATGTTGGTTACTATTCTCTGTATAAGAAAGACGATATGTCTGGTAACTATACTGGATTCGGTGATGCAGAGACTGATAAGCTTCTGGCAGACGGTCGTGTAGAAAGCGATCCTGATAAGAGAGCCGCTATCTACGCAGAACTGGAAGAAATTTATCAGACCGCAGCACCTTACGTTCCGCTTTACTGGAGAGTAGACGCTGCAGCACACAACTCCAACCTGACAGGCGTTGATATTCCTCCATGCGGATTCTACTACGTATACGACTACGCATGGAAATAAAAAAGACAAGTAAATCAAACTAGAAGAAGAAACGCCGGACCCTTCGGCAGGATGCGGTCCGGCATCTTGTATTTTACGGAGTGAACTTATGTATAAATATATCTTAAAGAGACTGGTAATGATGATACCGGTACTGATAGGTATCTCGATCATCATCTTTACCATCATCTCGCTGACACCGGGAAACCCGGCGAGACTGATACTGGGAGAGCGAGCCACGCAGGAAGCCATAGACAAGCTCAATGACGAACTGGGATATAACGACCCACTTCCAGTAAAATACGTCAACTATATGATTGACCTGGTACAGGGCGATATGGGAACCTCCTACAGAACAGGAGGCAGCGTAGTCAGCGAAATTGCAGAGCGATTCCCAACCACACTGCTGCTTGCAGTGCTGGATATTTTTCTGACATCAGTCATATCCATACCCCTGGGGGTATACATAGCAATCAAGAAAAATTCCATAGCAGATAACGTGTTTACCATAGTCGCGCTGATCTTTACAGCCATGCCGTCCTTCTGGCTGGGCATGCTTTTGATGCTTGCCTTTGCGGTAGGGCTAAACTTGCTTCCGGCAACAGGTTCAGATTCCTTCGCCTGCTTTATCCTGCCGGCATTTACCGTAGCGCTTTTATCGGTAGCACAGATCATGAGAATGACACGATCCAGCATGCTGGAAACCCTGCGTTCAGACTACATGAGAACCGCAAGAGCAAAAGGCGTAAAAGAAAACAAAATCATCTGGAAACACGCAATCAGAAACGCACTGCTTCCAGTTGTAACGACAATGGGCGTAAACTTTGGATGGGCACTGGGCGGCTCAGTCATCACAGAAACCGTATTCGGCATGAGCGGCGTCGGAACACTGACCCTGCTTTCCGTTCGTTCCAAAGACGTGCCGCTGGTCATGGGATGCGTCCTGTTCATGTCCCTTCTGTTCAGCGTCATCACCTTGATCGTAGACATATCCTATGCGTTCATTGACCCTAGAATCAAAGCGCAGTACGGATTTAAGAATAAGACGAGAAAGAAGACCAGAAGAAAGGAGACTAGTAATGTTCAACCGCAAAGCTAAAAACCTGGAACTGGCGCTGGAAGTGCAGGAAAGCCGCAGCTTCTGGCAGGACGTAGGCAGAAGATTTATCAGAAACAACAAGACCATCATAGGCCTTGTGATGCTTGCCATCATCGTACTGATGTGTCTTTATGGAATGATTTTCCTGGATTACGAGACACAGGTCATCAACCAGGATATCCCAAACAAACTGCAGACACCTTCCCTGGCGCATCTGTTTGGAACAGATGACCTGGGACGAGATATCTTTAACCGTATCGTATACGGAGCCAGATATTCCCTGTTTATCGGATTTTCAGCCACCATTATCAGCCTTTCAGTAGGCAGTATTCTGGGCTGTATCGCAGGATACTTCGGCGGAAAAACCGACAACATCATCATGCGTTTAACCGACGTATTCATTGCCATTCCGTCCACGCTGATGGCAATCGCAGTAGTGTCCGCACTGGGACCGAACTTCGCAAACCTGATCATCGCCATCGCCCTTGGAGATATACCGGGCTATGCGAGAATCATCCGCTCTTCCGTACTTTCCATCAGAGACAACGAATTCGTAGAAGCCTCTGTGGCAGTCGGTGGAAGCAGCATACACATTATGGCACAGCACATCTTCCCAAATACCCTGGCAGCACTGATTGTACAGGCGACCCTGGGCGTAGGATATGTAATCATCGCGGCCTCCGGACTGAGCTATCTGGGACTTGGTGTTATGCCACCTGCACCGGAATGGGGCGCAATGCTCAGTGAAGCGCAGGCACAGATTCGTTATTTCCCTCATCAGGTAATATTCCCGGGTATCGCAATTGTAGTAACCGTACTGGCATTGAACCTTTTGGGCGATGCACTGCGCGATGCGATTGACCCGACCCTGAAAGACTAAGGAGGAGACAGTATGGAAAACATGGAAAACAAGAACAACGACATCCTCCTGAACGTTGAGGATTTACACGTACAGTATGATACCAGCGATGGAACCGCCTATGCCGTCAATGGAATTTCATTCCAGATTAAGAGAGGGGAAACCTTTGGACTGGTAGGGGAAACCGGCGCGGGAAAAACAACGACAGCCCTTTCCATCCTGAAGCTGCTGCCGCAGAAAGTAGGCAACATCAGCAGAGGAAAAATCGAGTTTGAAGGAAAAGACCTGGTACAGTATTCAGAAGATGAAATGCGTGATATCAGAGGAAGCCATATCAGTATGATTTTCCAGGACCCGATGACCTCGCTGAATCCGGTACTGACCGTAGGTGACCAGATCGCCGAAGCCATCGAAACCCATCACCCGGAGCTTTCCGATGAACAGGTAGAAGTCCGTGTAGACGAAGTATTGAAGCTAGTTGGCATCACAGAAGACAGAAAATATGAATATCCGCACCAGTTTTCCGGCGGTATGAAACAGCGCGTTGTCATCGCCATGGCGCTGGTGTGCGATCCGATGCTGCTCCTTGCAGATGAACCGACCACAGCCCTTGACGTAACCGTACAGAATCAGGTGCTGGATATGATGAGTAACCTGAAGGAAGAGTTGAACACTTCCATGATTATGATTACCCACGATCTGGGCATCGTATGTCAGATGTGCGACAATGTAGCCATCATGTATGCAGGAGAAATCATCGAAATCGGCAGCGTATATGATATCTTTGATTTTGAAAAACCGCACCACCCTTATACCAAGGGACTCTTCGGATCTCTGCCGAGTCTGCAGGGAAGCTCAAACCGCTTAAAACCGGTAGACGGTCTGATGCCAGACCCGATGGATCTGCCTGGCGGCTGCAAGTTCCATCCAAGATGCAAACATTGCGAGGAAATCTGTAAGAGCAAGGCGCCGGAGGTGTTCACTGAAGGAAGTCATTCTATCAGATGCCACCTTTACGAAAAATTAAAGGCAGGTGAGATTTAAACATGGGAACACCACTGATTGAAACGAAACATTTAAAGAAATATTTTAAGACCGGTTCCGGCATGCTTCATGCAGTAGATGATGTCAATATCAGCATTGAGCGGGGGCATACTCTGGGCGTAGTAGGAGAATCCGGCTGCGGAAAGAGTACCTTGGGAAGAACCATATTGAGACTGCTTCCGGCAACATCGGGCAGCGTCCTTTACGAAGGAAAAGATATTCAGAAGCTGGGCGCTTCTGACATGAAGAAAATGCGTTCTGAAATGCAGATTATCTTCCAGGACCCTTATGCCAGCCTGAATCCGAGAATGTCAGTCAGCCAGATTATCGAGGAACCGCTGAAGGTAAATCATATTTACAAGGATAAGGCGGCAAAGGATCAGAGAATTCTGGAGCTGATGGATACAGTAGGACTTGCAAGAAGACTTGCAAACAGCTATCCTCATGAGCTGGACGGCGGCCGTCGTCAGCGCATTGGTGTAGCAAGAGCCCTGGCGCTGAACCCGAGCTTTATCGTCTGTGATGAGCCGGTATCTGCACTGGATGTATCCATTCAGGCACAGGTTCTCAATCTGATGATGGATTTGCAGGATTCCATGGGACTGACTTACATGTTCATCACCCATGACCTTTCGGTCGTACGCCACATTTCCACCCATATTGCAGTGATGTATCTGGGGCAGGTTGTTGAATACGCACCGTCGCAGGAACTCTTTGATGATCCGAAGCATCCGTACACCAAGGCGCTTCTGTCTGCCATTCCGATTCCGGATCTGGCTTACAGAGGAAAGCCGAGAGAGCTGATTAAGGGTGAAATCACAAGCCCGATTGATCCGAAGCCGGGCTGCCGGTTTGCGACTCGCTGTCCTTATGCGACGGAAAAGTGTACGGGCAGAAATCTGGAACTGACAAATGTAGGATCTGAGCATCAGGTTGCCTGCGTGCTATATGAGGAGTAAATGATGATTATTAAAAATGCTAAATTGTTTTTAGATGAACCTGGCATTTTTGAACAGCTGGATATTCGATTAGAAGGTGAGAAAATCGCTGAAATCGGTGCAAATATCACAGGTGGCGTCGATGAGGAAATCATCGACGCCGCCGGCTGTTTTGTGACGCCGGGACTCATCGAAGCCCACTCCCATATCGGTATGTATGAAGAAGGTATCCAGTGGGAAGGCGATGATATCTGCGAAAACGAACCGGTAACGCCGGAAATGCGTTCTATTGATGCACTTTTTCCGGGCGATGTGGCTTTTGCAGAAGCCTTGACCGGCGGCGTTACAACCATGTGCACAGGCTTTGGCAGCGGCGGTGTTGTAGCAGGGACTGCGGTTATCGTAGAAAATAACGGTTCTTTGATTGTTGATGACATGGTTTTGGTTTCCGATGCGGGTATGAAGTGTGCCTTTGGGGAAAATCCGAGAGATTTTGGACGCAGAGGAAAGCAGCCTAACACCAGGGCTTCAGTGGCATTTATGCTGCGGGAATGTCTGCAGGACGCTGTTGACTATAAGGCGGAAAAAGAAGAGGCATTGAAAAAGGGTGATCACTTTAAGATTGACCTGGGCATGGAAGCAATGGTTCGGGTCATCGATGGTGAAATTCCAATCAAAGCTCACTGCCACCGCTCTGATGATATCTGTACGGCAATTCGAATCTGCAAGGAGTTTGGAGTTCGTGCGACTTTAGATCACTGCACTGACGGGCACCTGATTGCAGAGCATATTGCAAAATCAGGCTATCCTGCCATCGTAGGACCGACCTTTGGTTCCAAATCTAAATATGAGCTTAGAAACAAGTCCTTTGATACTGCAGCGGTTTTAGTCAATGCAGGGGTTAAGGTTGCAGTGACTACGGATCACAATGTGACGCCGCAGGAATCTCTCAACTGGCTTGCCGCCATGTATATGAGAAATGGACTGTCTGAGGCAGATGCCCTTCGCTGTATCACCTGCAATCCTGCCGATATATTGGGAATTGCAGAGCGAAAAGGCAGACTGGCTGCCGGTCTTGATGGCGATGTTGTCATTTGGGATAAACACCCGCTTGATCTGCAGGCGAAGCCAAAACGAGTTTACGTCAGGGGAAAGGAAATGTACCGGGCGTAAATTTTGATTGAAAAGTGCATAGAAGGTAAGAATATAAAACGGAGTTGTCTGTGCGGACAGCTCCGTTTGGGCTATATGATGTGAATTATGAAGGAGTAGTTAAGCTTTCGAAAGAGGTATGAGAGGGAGAAATCAGGGTGGAATTTAAAAATATTTTTGATTTTCGTACATTTTATGATAAAAAGATTTGCGATTTTCGTACAAAAGTGATATTATGTAGGAAAAGAGGAGGAATGAGATGGTCTTTAAACGGAAAATTTACGAGAAAATGATGGAATGGAAAGAACTGTCCGGTAGCGAGAGTGCACTTCTAATAGAGGGAGCGCGTCGAATTGGAAAGAGTACCATTACTGAAACTTTTGCACGCAGTGAATACGAAGACTATATTCTACTCGATTTCGCAAAAGAGAAGAAAGAGATTTTAAGGAACTTTGAAGAAAATATAGGCGATTTGGATACTTTTTTTAGAAATCTATTTCTCTTAAAAGGGAAATCTTTGAAACCGAAGCAATCCGTAATCATTTTCGATGAAGTGCAGCTTTTTCCATTAGCAAGACAGGCAATCAAGTACCTGGTTGCAGATGGAAGGTATGATTACATTGAAACGGGGTCATTGATTTCGATTAAGGAGAATGTAAAAGATATTTTGATTCCATCGGAGGAGTATAAACTGAAAATGTATCCGATGGATTTTGAAGAATTTTTATGGTCGACGGGCGATGAAATTACATTCTCTGTTGTGAAAGAAGCTTTTGAAAGAAAAAAAGCTTTGGGTGGGGATATTCACAGGCAAGTTATGCAGAAATTCAGGACTTATATGGCGGTAGGAGGCATGCCACAGGCAGTAAGCGCGTTTGTAAATGGCAGAACTTATGAAGAAATTGATTTTGTAAAAAGAAATATCTTGGATTTATATGAAGATGATTTAAAAAAGCATGATACCAATCACAAGGAAAGGGCCTCCGTTGTTTTTAAAACGATACCGGAGCAGCTTTCGAATCATAATTCTCATTTCAAGTTATCTATTTTAGATAAGAAAGCAAGATATGAGCGTTATGTGGACGCAATTGATTTTGTTGCGGAGTCTATGATGGGTAATGTATGTATTAATGTAACGGCACCGGAGGTTGCGTTGGAACTGTATGCAGATAGGGGAAACTTCAAACTCTACATGGGGGATACTGGGCTGCTGGTGACTCAAATTATGAGGACAGGTGATACCTCTGATGAGAACCTGTATAAATCGCTGATATTCGATAAGCTGGGAATCAACCAGGGTATGATTATGGAAAATATGGTAGCGCAGATGTTGCGTGTAAGTGGTAGTGCGCTGTATTTTCATGAGTTTAAGTATCAAGGGGCAGATGCAGCAAAGGAAAGTAAGTATGAGATTGATTTCCTGACAGTGAGAAAGAGAAAAATTGTTCCCATAGAAGTAAAATCATCAGGATATAAGCAACATAAATCTTTTGATTATTTGCTGAAAAAGTATGACTTAAAAGTGCAGGATAAATATATCCTGTACACAAAGGATTTGCTGTATGAGGATGGAATCACATATCTTCCGATTTATATGGCGGGATTAATATAAGGGCAAAAAACAGAGGAGGTCATATATGACCGCCTAAACTTTTTAATTCTGATTGTGACAACGCAACCATTAGTCCTTTTTCTTTGGTTTCGGATATGGGGTCGGGTCATCGGTGAATCCGTAAATATAGTCGACACTGGTCTCAAAAAGATGGGATAAGAGCTCTGCCTGGTCGGAAGTTGGCTTGCGTTTACCTGATTCCATCTTAGAATAATTGGACTGATCGATACCGGTCTTGAGTTGCACTTGGAGCTGTGTCAAATCTTTGTTTTTTCTTAACTGTTTAAGTCGACTCATTGCAAGTTAACCTCCTTTCTAAGAAATATTATGACAAATTACCATACAAAAAATAGGTCAATTTGACCTATTTTTGGAAAAGACGCAGGAGGCTGGAATAATATCCCATTTTTGACCAGTTATCCGAAAAAACGACCAGTTATCCGAAAATGTTTGTAAGGCGCTTGACGTTATGCTAGAATTAGGGTGAATTAACATATTCATATACATATTTTTATGGTATAATTTCATTAAGAATCATTATGATTAAGGGGAATTACAATGAAAGTATGTATTTGTGATGATTTAGCAGAAGAACTTGAGTTGCTGAAAGCAGCTTGCCAGACATTTTTTGCAGAGAGAAATGTACAGGCGGAGATTGTATGTACGCAGGATCCAGAACACCCCATCAAGCATGAATATGATCTTTTGATTTTAGATGTGGAAATGCCAAAGAAGAAAGGTACTGCTGTAAAGGATCAGTTGATGGGAAGGGAGCGGCCGTTGATTATTTTTGCAACCAGCTATCAGGAAAACATCGTGGATGCTTTTGGAACTAATGTGATTGGATTTTTAGCAAAGCCTTTGGTATGGGAAAGTTTTGAGCTAAAGATGGATTTGGCTGTACGGCTGCTTTTAGCTGGCAGGATGCTGGAACTTTCTCCTGTGCTGTATGAGCATAGCGAGAAGATTATTATGTTTTATACGGAGCAGAGATATACGAAAGCGCTTCTGGCAGACGGCGAAAAAACGCCTTTATCTGTAAAAAGTCTTTCTGCATGGGAAAAAGAACTGGAAGATTTGTATTTTGTTCGAGTGGATACATCTCATCTGGTAAACTGCAAGCATATTGTGGATGCATATGACGATATCTTTGTACTGCGTGACGGGCAAAAGCTGAAAGTCAGCAGAAGGCGAAAAAAGGACTGCTTTGAGAAATTGCGGCAGTATAACTTGCGGTTTTCTAAATTTGCATAAAGAATAGGAGGAAACGGTATGACACCACTTGCACAGCTACTGGAAGTATTAGCTTTACTACTTTTGTTTAAAGGCGTTCTTGGCTATGAGTTTAGAGAAGAGAATCGGTTTCTTTGTGTAGGTTTGGTGATTCTGTTTGTTCGCTGTGCTATGCTGTTTATCTTGCCGGAAGATTATACTTATTTAATCTGGCGCAGTATACTGTTTCCGGCAGCGGCGATGCCGTTTTTCTTTCATGGCAAGTGGAAAATCAATCTGGCAGCGGGAATCTGTATGATGCAGATGGTTTGGGTCATGTATAGGCTGAATATGGGAATCTGGATTGTAGCAGTCAAAGGTGATGTCATTAAAGTTGAGCTACCTCTTTGTTATTATCTGGGTCTTGCAGAGTGTCTGGTGGCTCTCTGTGTGCTGAGCTTGATATTAAGGAGAAAGAAGGAAGGAATTTTCACGCATATGGAGCTTTTGAATGTGTGGATGTTTGTTCCTTTTTTTTGTTTGTATTTGGGGAATAAATAATACTGGCTGGTCTTTTAGCACAAGTACTACCGGAAATATTGCTGAAATTGTTCAAGGAAAAAATTTAATTAGAGACGGATTTTTAGGAGTCTTAGTCCTTTTTATTTTTATTCTCACCTGCTGCATGCAGTCTCAGCGGAGAGAGATGAAGCGTCTGCTTTTACTGAATCAGAAATGCCTCGCCGAGCAGACGGAGCAGTATAGCAGGCAGAGCCTGATGGATGAGGAGCTGCGTAAGTTCAGGCATGATTACATCAAACAGATTACAACGCTGCAGCAAATTGCTGAGGGAACGGATATGGACAGAGTTCGGGTTTATCTGGAGCAGATTGCCGGAGAAAAGATAAAGAGTGAATCTTTCTTTTTAACCAATCATTTAGTCTGTGATGCGATTCTGAACAGATATGGGGATGCCTGCAGGAAACAGAAGATGAAAATCAGCGTGGAAGGAAAGTTCCCGGAGCATCTGCATATCCCTGAGGTGGATTTGTGTGTCATTCTTACCAATGGGCTGCAGAATGCTTTTGAAGCGGCAAGCCTTTGCAAGGAGGGAGAAATCTCTGTAAAGGTTGAGAATAGAGAAAACTTTGTTACGATTTCCATTCGCAACAGCACGCTGCAGAAACCGCAGCGGCAGGGAGACGGACTTGCAACGACTAAGGACGATAAAAGGAATCATGGGATTGGAACCAGAAATATGGCAGACGCCGCGCGGAAAAGTGGTGGAATGGTTGAATGGAATTTAGAGGAAGAGGGATATGTTACGGCAAATATTCTGATTCGAGGAAAAAAGAAAGAATAGAAAAGGACGAAAGGCAATTGGGAAAACCACCTGATTGCCTTAAAATTTTGACATAATCTGGAAAATTTGACCAGTTGACCGAAAAAATGACCAGTTATCCGAAAGTTCTTGCAATTTTGTTGACATGATTTTATACTTGAGACATAAAGAAACACAGAATAAAAAACAAAATTGAAAGAAAGGCAAAAGATGAAAAAGAAATTATTATGCGCAATATTAGGATTATCATTAATTATGACAATAGCAATTATGCCGGCATTTGCAGTATCCGTCCCCGTAGGTAATACGAGTGGAGAACAGGACGCTGCAGGAAGTGTTTCCATTTCAAAGCAGGAAGCGGAGGAACTTTTGTCTGAAAAGCTGGATGAAGCAGCGAATGTGCTTGGTGATGAAAACCTGGACATGGCGATGTGCCCGATGAGCGATGGAAGTTTATATGCGGTGAAAGCGTATGATATGGGCGATGACTGCACGTTGACTGTAGAATTGAGAGACCAAAGTGAACTCGCAGTGGGAATCCCGTCTGTCATGCCTCTTGCGACATCAGGCAGCAATGAGATGTGGAAAGACTATGGAAATCGCTACTTTACAGGAAAGGCGACGGTGACAGTTGGAGGAGCTAGTGTTACTTTGGGATTAGAAAATCATTATATATTGTCTGCAAATGGGATTGATGAGAACTTTGGCAAGGATGTGAAAGATGCACCAGTGGGTTATATTGTTAATGCAGGAACGCCGGTTGTCACCACCAGCACAGCGAGAAGCGTAGGTTCCTCAGTCAGCATGTACTGCAATTTCACTTGCAAAGCAGGTATGACAACCGCCAAATACAAGATGAATACCAGTGTTAAATACCTGGCGCAGAACAAGACCGATAAACAGGTCAAGGTGGGACATTCCTGGAATTTGACGAAGACCTCATAAGGAAGAATGAGGGTATTGGGAAATAGAGAAATCTAGCGAAAGTAGGCGGGAAAATTGAGAAATCTTCAGGGAAGCGGATAGGCAGATGAAAACCTGCAAAGAAAAAGAGTTTTCTAAAATAGCAAGATGGATTAGGAGCCCAATTTAAGTTATTTAGGAAAACTCTATGGAAAAATTATACGATAAATTTGATGAAAAAGCAAGACTTGAGAGACTTTGATTAGGAATCGAAAGGAGAACGGCATCAGAAAATTTTTATGAATGATATTAGCATTGTCTTTGGTTTTGGGAATGGGAACGGCAGCGTTTGCGGAGACATCGAATGACACAACGGGCAAATTAGGTCATACAGTGGAAACATCTACTTGTAATGAATATGCAATGCTGAAAGAGCTGGCTAAAGAAAGTGAATTTAGTCTTGTTAAACTAGGCTACACAAAATCTGAGATTGTAGAAATCAAGGATTACAAAGAAAATTATACCAAGCATCTTGAAAAGTTGGATAAACTGGAGGATCAAGGGCTAACTAATCTCGGGTATGATGAAGAACAAATAAAAATGATTAGAACATTTAAAGGAAGTGAAGCAGAATTGTATGGACTCTCAGCAACACTGTCTTTAAATGTCGTAAAGACTGACTTTCGATACAAGGAAACAGAACGTTCAAGAGGGACTTTTTCATACGAATGGACATGGAGTGGGATTCCGATGTCGACCTCAACGGATATAGTTGCAGCAAGTTGGAATGACTGGGAAATCGTTTCCCGTAGTAGTACAATTAAGTACTATGATATGACGACTGGTAGTTATGAAAAATCCACTACTGGTACAAGAAAAGATCCAACCTCTTCAGGAGGGATAGCAGGTGCAGGGTATACATTTCCGTTAAGAATTTCGAAAGAAAATTTATTTGCTAAAAATGGAAAAGTTTCTCTTAATTTGATTTCAGATGTATTTTCAAGGAAAGTTTTCTATTATTATGCAGCTTATGGGCATACGGTACTATCAGTATCTCCATCGTTTGCATTATCTGGTTCAGGTATAAATGTCGGAATTGAATTCAGCTCGGGAGTTGAAAAGTTGAGTCCTAAAAAGGGAAATAGTACACCAAAAGTTATTTCTTAGAGCATTGCAAAAATAAGAAAAGCAAAGATTGATGTTAAATAACATATAATAAAACATACAGGGGGGTTTTAATGAAACCCCCTATATATTTAAAAAGAATTGCTTAAAACGAAAATCAAGGAGATGCGGTCATGAAATTGGAACACTCAGAAAACAAAAAATTTTTCCATGTTGAGGGGGAGCGTATTAAAGACGAATTTGCCGCCAAGAAAATTGCTGACGGAAAAAATTCCTTTAGGGAAAATTTGCGTAAAGGGATAAAAGAATTGGAATTCGATATCTGGAGCGCACTGATTATAATTACAATTGTGGCAATTTTTGTAATGCAGGGAAAGATAGAGGAACAGATTGTAAAAACAAGAGATGCCATTGATGCCTTTGAGAGAAAAGCGATGGTACAGGCTGAGAATTTGAACTATTTTATGAATGAGTTAATTGAGGAGGGAGACAGTGATGATTAAAAGAAGCACATTGAAAAAAATAATTCTTGTGGTTCTTGTAATCATTTTAATCAAGCAAGTGCTCTTTTATGAAGATTTGCTGAAATGGTGGGAATGCTACGGTGCTCAGGGGAAAAATTATGATGACAGCATGTTGGGAGGCTATTTGGAGCGCTTGCAGGAGCGAATTCTTGAGTTTTTTTGCTGAGAGATAAATAGATTTATATAAGAAAATCATAGAAGGAGAAACTGGATTAAGAAGAAAAACGTCTATTTCTTTGCCGCTGTATCGGGTCTCTGCTACTTTTGCACATTTATCTTTTTCGTTTTCATCAGCCCGAGACAGCCGGAATATAAAAATGGCCTACTGTAGAATACATATATACTACAGTAGATGGTGAAATGAACGTTCCGGACAATCGGTTTTGCGGTTGTGACTGGGATTTCGACGGGTATGAAAAGTCGGTAGAAGTTGATACGAGCAATCGCAAGGTGACGATAGTTTTAGAAGAAACGACTGGCCTTGCGTTGAATGTAATTTATCCGAAGCAGCCTGAGCGAATCATCGTAAAAAGGTTTTCAAACGGTGACTTTCCGGAAAATGCGGAGGAAAAAAGTATTACAAAGGATTCAAAGCATTTTTCCATCAGCCCGGGTTATACATATTTGTTTGAATTGTGGTATGACGAAGAGCACGTTACTTATGCGCTGAGATGTGAGCCTTTTGACGAAATGAGTGAGGCTTGACCGGTTGTCTTGAAGAACGGGCTAGGCGCTAAGAGTTTTCGATATCCTTAAGAAAATTGTAAAAGTGTGATAGGGAAAGCAAAGAGATGAAGAAGAAAACGAACAGGGGAACGCTGGTAACCTGGATTGTCATTGTGGTAATCCTACTGGTTTTAAATGTTCCATGGCCGGTACACAAGGAACTGACCGGTATTATGATAAAAATGGATGACTCGGAATTTTGTGAAGAGGTTTCCATTGAACTTGACGGAAGCTACTACGTTAATTTCCTAAAGGAAGATGAATACTGGGGATATTTTCGCCTTTCCAATGATAAAATGACACAGAACGAGCAGGTCGCTTTCAATCTGTCAATTGGTGCGGATTATGAAGAAGACCTGAGCTATCGATTTTACGAAAAGGAAAATCCGTGGGAATTCGCACAAGTCTGCAATGAGTTAGGCGCATATGAGTCGGGACGGCTTTTGTCCAAACGATTCCTTCGCAAAATCTGCATAGAGGTGCCGGATTATGTGGAAAATGGATATGGTATCTATGATGGGATAGAGGAGCGTACCGGATACATGATTGTCACCGGTGTAAGCAATTATAAAGAGGCAATGAATAGGATAGATGCATGCTACAGCGATATCGTATTCATGCCGGAGCATTTGAAAGAGTGGCCCAACCGGGTGAAATTTTCCCACAAAATTCATACTTCGTAGTGTGTTTTTTAGGCATGTGACAGGAAGTATATGAAAAGATCGGAGATTCGGTAAAGGAGGACGAATCCTATGAACAAAAGCACCACATCTATGTTTGCTGTATTAATCATCGTTTCCCTGTTCGCGTCAGCTTTTGCGGCATATGACATATTCTGGAAAGAAACGGTAAAAGAAAAAGAACTGGGAAAACTCGAAAAAGGCGAAGTTTTTAGTTTGCGGACGAACAAGAAGCTGGTCGGCGGTATAGCAAATGAAGAGGATCACAGCATTATTCTTTCTATCAGATATAATAAAAATCGAAACCGGACTTTTGAATGGCAAATAAAGGATTATCCAACGGAAAAGTTTGCACCGGAGGAAGAAGCGTTTTGGCATGATGTGATCGACTATGCGGAGGAACGGATTACCGAGGCTAATGTAATCGAAGTACAGCATTTCCTTTTATGGTAGGCGATTGAAAATGGAATCAATGCCATAGTTGACGCAAAAGGGATTGTTTAGAAAAATAAATACAGATTTTTAAGAGGGGGGTGCAAGAATATCTGAATTTCAAAAAAACATGACGGATTATTTTGTGATATGTGTAAATGAATTTAGCAGCAATGATTTAATCGCTCACCAAATCTCTTTCTTGACTTTCTATAAAAATCACAGTAAAATATAACTAGAGTGTTGGCTATAGCCGCACGAAGGGGCACACCACCGCGGGTGTGAACTTTCGTGCGGTTTTTTATTGTCAGAGGATCCGGGCACCCACCCGAAGCGTTGCGTCTGGAAAAGGTGGAGGGGCTTATCTTAGAAGCAAGATGCGAACTTAACTTAAAAAGCGCTTTTTTGAAAAAAGTGTATAAAAATTTTAGCAAAATTGTCGCTATAAGAGGGAAACCAAAGCTGTAGTCGGTGTAATTCAATGAAAATTGCAGGATTTTTAAGCTTCATCATATGAAAAGCAGGAGTGCGTTATACATTTTTTAGCGATTTTATTAATTTTGGTTAAGTTTTGGCGTTTCTTTTATACATAAAAAAGGATTTTTTGGAATTTAGGTTAAGACGGCTTAGTACAAAGTGAAGAAAATCAGAAAGGAGACCGATATGGTAAGAATCAACGGTATTGATGTCAACGCCGCAGGAAAAAGTCTGGCGGCGTACATTGATGAAAATGATTATCCCCGCATGCGCATTGCGGTGGAGCGCAACGGAGAAATTGTGCCAAAGGCGAGGTATGAAGAAACCATTCTGACGGATGGCGATAAGATAGAAATTGTAAGTTTTGTAGGAGGTGGCTGATGGCAGAAAGGAGCGGAATTTTACCGGCAGAAGAAGAAATCAGAAAGTGTCTGGAACTTCGTCATACGAAGGCTGTGCAGGATAAGTTGGCGGCTGCAAAGGTTGCTGTTTGCGGGCTTGGAGGACTTGGCTCTGCGATTGCCATTGCGCTGGCGCGAAGCGGTATCGGGCAGCTTCATCTCATTGATTTTGATAGGGTGGATTTGTCAAATTTAAACAGACAGCAGTATGCGATTAGCCAGCTGGGACAGCCTAAGCCGGAGGCATTGGCAGAGGAAATCAGGAGATTTTCTCCTTATGCAAAGTTTATTACCGATTTTATAAAGCTGACAGAGGAGAACATTCCACAGCTGCTGGCAGAAGATACATATATCTGCGAAGCCTTTGACAGCGCGGAACAAAAAGCTATGCTGACCAACTGCGTACTGACAGAATTACCGGGGAAATATCTGGTAGGCGGCTCCGGCATGGCGGGATACAGCGACAGTAATGCAATTCGAACGAGAAAAATCACAGAGCACTACTTTCTTTGCGGTGACGGCATTTCGGAAATCAGCGAAGGCTGGGGACTGATGGCGCCGCGAGTCATGATCTGTGCGGCGCACCAGGCGAATATGATAATCAGATTGATTCTGGACGAAGAGGTATAGAATAGGAGGAACAATATGGAAAAGAAAGACACGTGGAGCTTAGGCGGAAGAGAGTTTTCTTCCAGATTTATTTTGGGCTCCGGCAAGTACTCTATGGAGTTGATTAATGCGGCAGTGGAGCAGGCAGGTGCTGAAATTATCACCCTTGCGGTGCGCAGAACTAACACAAAGCAGAGCGAAAATATACTGGACTTTATTCCGGAACATGTGACCCTGCTGCCAAACACCAGCGGTGCAAGAACTGCGGAAGAAGCGGTGCGAATTGCCCGCATGGGAAGAGAATTGGGCTGCGGTGATTTTGTAAAAATCGAAATCATGAAGGACAGCAAATATCTGCTGCCGGACAATGTGGAGACGGTGAAAGCGACAGAGATTCTGGCAAAAGAAGGGTTTATCGTAATGCCGTACATGTATCCCGACCTCTATACGGCAAGAGATTTAGTCAGCGCCGGTGCGGCTGCCGTGATGCCGCTTGCGGCGCCAATCGGTTCCAACAAGGGCTTAGCAACTAGAGAGTTTCTGCAGATTCTCATTGATGAGATTGACCTGCCGATTATTGTGGACGCGGGAATCGGTAAACCTTCCCAGGCATGCGAAGTGATGGAAATGGGAGCGGCGGCAGTGATGGCAAACACCGCCATTGCGACGGCAGGCGATATTCCAGCCATGGCGTCGGCCTTTCGAAAAGCCATCGAAGCGGGAAGAAGCGCACATTTGTCAGGTCTTGGCAGAGTGTTGGAACGCGGCGCCAGTGCATCCGACCCATTGACTGGATTTTTGAGAGATTAGGAGGAAAATCCCATGAAAGAAAATCAGTTTTTTGTGGACTCGGAGAAGTTGAGTCCAAAGGCGCTGGCGCGGAAACACCAGATTGAGGAAGATCCGTCGGCGAGAACCAACCACATGGAATATATGGAAGGCATGGAGCAGATTGACTCTGACGTGATGGAGAAGGTGCTTAGCCAGATGCACACCTACGACTGCGAACGCTACACAGAGGTTGACGTAAAACGGGCGCTGGCGGCCAATACCTGCTCGGTGGAGGATTTTAAGGCACTCCTTTCTCCAGCAGCACAGCCGTATCTGGAACAGATGGCAGAAAAAGCCAAAATTGAAACCGGTAAACACTTCGGCAATACCGTGTACTTTTTTACGCCGATTTATATCGCCAACTATTGCGAGAACTACTGTATTTACTGCGGTTTTAACTGTTATAACGATATTCGGCGGAAAAAACTTTCTCCGGAAGAGATTGAAAAGGAGATGCGGGTAATCGCAGATTCCGGCATGGAGGAAATCCTGATTTTGACCGGGGAGAGCCGCAAGGTCAGCAGTGTGGAATACATCGGCGAGGCGGTTAAAATTGCCCGAAAATATTTCCGCAATATCGGAATTGAAATTTATCCTGTCAATGTGGCTGAGTACCGCTATCTTCATGAGTGCGGTGTAGACTATGTGACGGTTTTTCAAGAGACCTATAACGCTGACAAGTACGAAACACTGCATTTGATGGGGCATAAGCGGGTGTTCCCGTACCGTTTTGAAGCGCAGGAGCGAGCGCTGATGGGAGGCGTGCGAGGCGTTGCCATGTCAGCACTTCTCGGACTTTCTGACTTCAGAAAAGACGCTTTGGCATCGGCGCTACATGTTTACTATTTGCAGAGAAAGTATCCCCATGGGGAATTTTCGCTGTCCTGTCCGCGGCTCCGCCCTATCGTAAACAACGACAAAATCAACCCGCTTGACGTGGGCGAGCGGCAGCTTTGTCAGGTACTGTGCGCGTATCGGATCTTCCTGCCTTATGTGGGAATTACCGTGTCCACGAGAGAGGAAGAACATTTTCGCAACGGCATTGTAAAGATTGCCGCCACAAAGGTCTCCGCTGGCGTTTCCACCGGGATCGGAGACCATGAGAGCAAATATGACGGAAAGGACGCAGGTGACACCGGCGACGAACAGTTTGAAATCGCAGATGAGAGAAGTTTTGAGCAGATGTATCGGGACATTGAAAAAGAAGGTCTGCAGCCGGTAGTCAACGAATATATTTATGTGTAAAAAAATAGTAATCACAAATCGCCATTTGGTACATGGCGATTTTTTGACCCAAATCAGTAAAGTACTTGAAACAAAGCCTGCGGCGCTGATTCTTAGAGAAAAGGACCTGCCAGACGCAGAATACATGCAGCTGGCACAGAAGGTGCTGCCTCTTTGCAGAGAACATGGCGTACCGTGTTTTTTCAACAATCGAGTAGCTCTTGCAGAAAAGCTGCACCCGGATGGGCAGCAGCTGTCTTTTGCTGCATTCTGTGAGAAGGAGGTGGGCACAGCCGGCGTATTCGGGGTGTCAGTACACAGTCTGCAGGAAGCAAAGACCGCAGAAGCACTGGGCGCAAGCTTTGTCATTTTTGGTCATATTTTTGAAACGGACTGTAAGCCGGGTCTGCCGCCGCGGGGTCTGGCTGCCCTGAAAGAAATCTGCGCCAGCGTATCGATTCCTGTTTATGCCATTGGCGGCGTGAATGGGGAAAATTCCCCTTTGTGCGTGGAAGCCGGTGCGGCGGGTGTCTGCATGATGAGCGGATTTATGGAGATGGAGTAAAGTGGAAAAAATTCACCGCAAATATTTTGCCGAAAAAAGAAATATGTGCGTGACAAACCAGTATAATTGGTATAGAATGAATTTGTATACACAAATTCAAGCGTGTATCGCTAAATTGAATAGACTGCTTCCGCCGAAGCGGCCTAAGTTATAAAAAGAGAAAAGGAGAAAAACTTTATGACTATGGTAACCAACCAATTGGTAAACGATTGGGTAAAAGAAATGGCGGAATTAACCAAACCGGATGAGGTTGTCTGGATTGACGGGAGCAAGGAACAGCTTGATGAAATTAGAAAATTATCCCTTGCAACCGGTGAGATGATTGAGCTGAATCAGGAAAAATTGCCTGGCTGCCTCTACTACCGCACTAATCCCAAAGACGTTGCAAGAGATGAAAAGAGAACGGTAATCTGCACCAGCAGAAAAGAAGATGCTGGCCCTACTAATAACTGGGTTGCGCCGGAAGAGATGTATGCGAAGATGAGCAAACTCTTTGACGGCTGCATGAAAGGCAGAACCATGTATGCCATTCCGTTTTCCATGGGCGTACCGGGAACAGAATTTGCTAAGATCGGTATCGAACTGACCGATTCTATTTATGTAGTACTGAGCATGGCGATTATGACCCATGTAAATCAGAAGGTAATTGATTTGCTCAACGAAGGCGCAGACTTCACAAAATGTCTGCACTCCAAAGCACAGATTAATGAACAGGAAAAGTACATTGCACATTTCCCTGAAGACAATACAATTTGGTCTATCAACTCAGCTTATGGCGGAAACGTGCTGCTTGGCAAAAAATGCCTGGCGCTGCGCATCGGTTCTTACCTTGGAAAACAGGAAGGCTGGATGGCAGAACATATGCTGATTCTGAAGATTGAGAACAAAGAGGGCGAAGCGAAATATGTTTGCGGCGCATTCCCAAGCGCTTGCGGAAAGACCAACCTGGCAATGTTGACGCCGCCTGACTACTTTAAGAAAAAAGGATACAAGATTTCTACCGTTGGCGATGATATTTCATGGCTGCGTATCGGTGATGATGGAAGACTGTATGCAGTTAATCCAGAAAACGGTTTCTTTGGTGTTGCGCCGGGGACTAACGAAAAGTCCAATCCGAATGCACTGAGAACCACACATAAAAATACCATCTTTACTAACGTGGCGAGAAACTTAGATGATAATACCGTATGGTGGGAAAAACTCGACAAGAATCCTCCAGAAAACGGTGAAGATTGGCTGGGCAATCCTTGGAACGGAAAGACTTCCGAAGAAAAGGGCGCACATCCAAATTCCAGATTTACAGCGCCAGCAGCAAACTGCCCGACCATCGCTGATGAATTTGCAACAGGAGAAGGCGTGCCTATTTCCGCAATTATCTTCGGTGGAAGAAGAGCAAAGGCTGAGCCGCTTGTTTACCAGGCAAGAGACTGGAACCACGGCGTATTTATCGGTTCTGCTATGGCATCAGAAACAACCGCTGCTGCCAATGGAAAAGTTGGCGTAGTGCGTCATGATCCGATGGCAATGCTGCCGTTCTGCGGATACAACATGGCAGAGTACTTCCAGCACTGGATTGACATGGGAAAAAAGATGACCAATCCACCGCAGATTTTCCATGTAAACTGGTTCAGAACTGACGAAAACGATGAGTTTATGTGGCCTGGGTTCGGTGATAACCTGAGGGTTATCTTGTGGATGCTGAACCGCTGCGAGGGAAGTGTTGACGCGGTGGAAACTCCGCTTGGTTATGAACCAAAGGCAGAAGATATCGATACCAATGAACTGGATATTGAGCCAGAAGTACTGGAGAAACTCCTTTGCGTAGACAAGGAGATCTGGAAAGAGGAAATCGTAGGAATTGAAGAATTTTACAGTCAGTTTGAATGGCTGCCTGAGGAAATTACCGAAAACCTCGACAGGCTGAAGGCGCAGATTTCATAAAAAGAAAAATTTACGAGGCTGTCTCAAGGAAAAATGAGGCAGCCTCGTTTGTATGTGCACCATTTAAGGCTAATTTACTATAAATGGTGCGGAAGCAGCGAAATTCATTTTGCAGTAGCTTCCCGGCATTCATGGGAAGGAATGTTTTTAAAACTTTTGCTAGGAATTTTTTAGAAGTATGGTATACTGTATTTAATTTGTTACCCCATGAAAGAAGTAGGAGGCATTTTGAGTACGAAATGAAACACGAGGATCTGAAGTATCTGGCAGTAGCTTTGCCGGAGGATATTTTAAAAGAGAAGTGGAGCGGTCATTTTGATCGCGTGAGAGAAATTATTGCAAGACGTTTGGCGGGAGAACTGACTTATGATATGCGCTGCCGGCTGGAGTTGGAACTGACCAATCTAGAACATCTGGAAAAGTGTTACAACAGAACGGAAGCGGAAGCGCTAGCAATGGTGCAGGAGAGGATTCCATCTTTTACTGCGGAGGAACTTGATGAGCTGCGCCTTGAGAATAAAGTGGATTTTATTTATTTGAATGGAGAAGTGCGCTACTTGAGAAGCTTCTGCAGTACGCTTTTTAAGGTATATCCTGAAATGGAAGAGCGTGAGGCTCGGGAAAAGGGCGACGCTTATGAAAAGCAGGCGGCAAGAGCCGAGGAAGTGGAGGCTGTTGACCAGCTCGTTGAGAATTTAGTGGATGGACAGGAAACTTCAGCGCATATTCATATTCGCCAGAAGGTCTGGATTAATGAAGATGCCTTGGAAGAAGGAAAGCCTGTGCGCATTCACGTGCCGCTTCCTGTGGAACGACAGCAGATGAAAAATGTGAAAGTGATAAGCGTAATACCGCAGCCGAAGGCAATGCCTTCTCTGGAAGACGGTCACCCCGTTGCATACTTTGAGGAAAAAGCGAAAGCCGGTCAGGTATTTTCTGTGGAGTATAGCTTGGATCATGTGACGCATTTTGTAGACCTTTCCTGGGGAGCCATTGAGAAACTGGGTGAGGAGAAAGGCGACATTCCAGCAGAGGAAGCCCAGTATCTCTGCGAGCAGCTGGCGCACATTCAGTTCACACCGTATCTGAGAGGCCTGGCAGAGAGTTTAAAAGATCCTTCGGGCGATCTGCTGAAAACGGCAAGACGCATTTATGATTATGTGACAACCAAAGTGACCTACCGCTTTGTCAGAGATTATGCGGCAATCGACAATCTTAGCGAATACTGCGCAGTGAATCTTCGCGGTGACTGTGGTATTCAGGCGCTTTTGTTTATTACGCTTTGCAGAATTTGCGGCATACCGGCAAGATGGCAGTCCGGGCTTGACACGAAACCGGGTAGTTTAGGCCAGCATGACTGGGCGCTGTTCTATCTGCCGTCCAAAGGCTGGCTGGGTGCAGACCTGTCCTACGGCGGGAGTGCCTACAAAAAAGGCAAGATGAAGCGCTGGGATTATTTCTTTGGAAATGTTGATCCGTTTAGAGTGCCGATTAATGATTCTTTCCAGGCGGAAATGGTGCCAGTGAAGAAATTCCCTAGAGAAGATCCTTGCGACAATCAGTGCGGAGAGCTGGAATACGAAGATCGCGGTTTGTACGGAAGCGACTGGGGCTGTGATTACGAGGAAATTGATATTCATAGGATAAAATAAATACGTTGTTATAGATTATTTGAAAACTGCATGGACGGTAAATTACCGCTCATGCAGTTTTAGTTTTTAATTAAGGATACCTAATGCCTTAAAAACCACTTGCAAAAATATGTCGGGAGGGGGTATAATATATATAAATTTTATAAGGAGGTAAACTAATGGAACAAAAGAAAAAGAAATTTGCGGTGCCTCATGTATACATCCTGCTGCTAGCACTTATTTTGTTATGCAGTATCCTTACGTATATTATACCAGCAGGATCATATGACATGATGACACTGGAAGACGGAAGAGAAGTTGTCAATGCAGAGACTTTTCACAATGTCGATTCGACACCAGTGAGCTTTTTGCAGTTCTTGACCGCAGTACCTCGCGGTATGCAGGAGTCTGCGCAGATCATCTTCTTCATCTTTATTGTTGGCGGAACTATGGCTGTAGTACAAGAAACCAGAGCGATTGAAGCCGGCATGGGAAGATTGATTAAGGCGCTGAAGGACAAGTCTATTATAATCATCCCGATTATTATGGTTCTGTTCTCCATCTGCGGATCCGTATTCGGTATGGCAGAAGAGACCATCCCGTTTATTCCGATCTTCGTATCACTGTGTATTGCCATGGGATTTGACTCTATCACAGGTGCGGCTATCGTGCTGTGTGGTGCCGGTGCAGGATTTGCAGGTGCCTTCATGAATCCGTTTACGATTCAGGTTGCACAGGGTATCGCAGGCCTGCCGCCGCTTTCAGCTATGGGTTTCAGAGTAGTTCTATACATCTGCTTCGTATTGCTGGCAGTCACATTCGTTATGAGATATGCATTGAAGATTAAGAAGAATCCGCAGCTCTCCAACATGCATGAATTTGACAAAACCAGAGAAGAATCTGTAGATCTCGATTCCTTACCGGAATTTGGCGGAAAGGAAAAAGCAATTTTGATTGTTTTTGTCGCTTCTATTATCATATTAGTCTACTGTGTCATTCAGTATGGTTGGTATATGGACGAGATTGCAGCGCTGTTCCTGTGCATGTCTTTCATTGTTGCGACAATTGCAAGAATGGGATTCAACAACTATGCAAATGTACTGGGAAAAGGCATGGCTGACATCGCTTCCGGCGCACTGGTTGTAGGCTTTGCAAGAGGTATTTTGGTCGTGATGAATGATGGACAGATTTTACATACGATTCTGCAGGCTGCTGCTTCTGGACTGAGCAAACTGCCTTCGATGGTATCTGCTGTCGGAATGTACATTTTCCAGTGCCTACTCAACTTCATTGTTCCTTCAGGTTCCGGACAGGCTGCTGTTTCTATGCCGATTATGGCTCCTTTGGGTGATCTGGTAGGCGTAACAAGACAGACTGCTTGCCTCGCATTCCAGATGGGTGATGGTATCTCTAATATCTTCACACCAACCTCCGGCTATTTTATGGCTGGACTGGCTATTGCAAAAGTGCCTTGGAGCAAATGGGCTAAGTGGATTCTACCTTTAATTGGATTAGAATATCTGTTAGGTGCAATTTTTATCGTCATTGCACAGGCAATGCAGTTAGGACCATTTTAAAAAATGTTTACAGAAGAAAGGGCATATTGGATGATATGCCCTTTTTCCTAAGAGGAGATAAAATGAATTACAGTGAATTAAAAGAGAGAATTTTTTCTGAAATTGAAAAATATAGAGAAGAATTGACCGCACTGAATGACAATATCGCTGACAATCCTGAAGTTTCCGGAGAGGAATATGAAACTTCTAAGAAAATCGTCAAACTATTGCAATCTCACGGTTATCAGGTGGAATATCCCTTCGCCGGGCGTGATACCGCTTTTAAGGGAATTTATGGGGAGAACCAGCATAAGCATAAGGTAGCAATTCTGACTGAATACGATGCTCTGCCTGAGATAGGACACGCCTGCGGACACTGCCTGTCAGGTTCGATTAGCATTCTTGCAGGTCTGGCAACGAAAGAGATGCAAGATGAGCTGGACACGGATATTCATATTATTGGCACACCTGTGGAGGAAACAGACGGGGCTAAGTGTCAGATGGCAGAAGATGGTGTTTTTGATGGGTACGATATGGCAATTATGGTACATCTGTACAATACCAGCCTGCTGACACCAAAATTACAGGGCTTGGCAGCTTACATGTACTGTTTCCATGGCAAAGCAGCTCACGCTTCAGCAGCACCGTGGGAGGGACAAAATGCGTTTAATGCAGCGCAGCTGATGTTCCACGCAGTAGATATGCTGCGTCAGCATAGTACACCGGATGCGCAGTTTCACGGCATCATTAGAAACGGAGGAGAAGCGCCGAATATTGTTCCGGAAGAGGTTACAGCAGAATTTTATATTCGTGCCCTGGATAAGCATTATCTGAAAAAGCTGATCGATAAGGTAGACGATTGTGCTGCAGGGGCGGCTATTGCGACCCAGACAACCTGGGAAAAATATCCTACGGCAGCCATCTATGATAATATGAAACCAAATCCTACCGGCGCAGCGGCTCTGGCTGAAATCTATGATGAGCTGGGAATTGAAGTAAACGGAGACCACGATAAAATCTTCGGATCCTCCGATGCTGGAAATGTCAGCTTTGCCTGCCCGGGTTTCCATCCTTGTCTGCAGATTGTTGATGAAAATATTCCGATTCATACCAGAGAATTTGCAGAGGCAATGAAAAGTGAGCGAGCCCATCAGGGTCTTGTAGTTGGAGCTAAAATTATCACACTGCAGATCGCAAAGATTTTCAGTGATGAAGAAAAGCTGAACGCTATGAAAGCGGATTTTGCGGAGAAGTAAATATGGGCTATGTATTGTTCTTTTTGCCGCCGGCACTGGCTCTAATCGCTTTTATTGCAGCAATTAAGAGAGGATTTAACAAGGCGGCATTTTTTGTATCTGCCGGTATTACTATGATCATCAACATGTTTGCGATACACAGTTTGACTTGGTATGGTCTTCTTTGTACATTGACTATACCCTTCGCAGGCATATACATCGTCATCTGCCTGGTGTTGTCTATTCAGGAGCATCGCAGCGGTCAGTAAACTTGAAAAAATACTGGATGAAAATAAAACCAATTGCATGACGATAGAAAAGTTGTATAAAGGTTATAAAGGCGTACACTTTAAATCTAAAAAAATTCATAGGAGGTGCTTGCGCATGTTGGACTTACTGATAAAGAATGGACAGTATCCGGATTTTGCGACCGGAGAGATGAGAAAAAGCAATATTGGTGTTGCTGACGGTAAGATTACCTATATCGGATCTGCGTGTCCGGAAGCTGCCAATGTCATCGATGCTTCTGGAAGTGTAGTTTCTCCTGGTTTTATAGATATTCATATGCACGAGGAGGATTTTAAGCAAGAAGGGGAAACCTATGTCATTGCACAGATGATGCTGAATATGGGAGTCACCACGGCGGTAGGCGGTAACTGCGGTATGCAGAAGCAGGACTTGGCTTACTTTAAAGAAGTTATCGATAGACTGGGCGGGTGTCCGATTAATTATATTATGCTGGCAGGGTATAATACCTTCCGCTATCAGCTGAATGTCGGAAGATATGAGGCTGCGACAAAGGAGCAGAGAGAGCAGATCAGAACCTTACTTAGAAGAGAACTAAGCCATGGCGCATACGGTATTTCTTTTGGTATTGAATACGATCCCGGCATTACAACCGAGGAAGTTCTGTATGCTATCGGTTGTACCGATGATCCGAACCTGCTGGTATCTGCCCACTACAGGGAGGATTGTCTGCGGGATATCGAACCGATTTACGAGATGATTAAAATTGCAGATGCGATTCCGATGAAATTCCAGATCTCTCATTTGTCCAGTTGTTCCGCCATGGGGTTGATGCAGGAATCATTGGATGCTATTAACCAGGCAATGGAGAGGAACCCGAGGCTGGATTATGATACTTATCCGTATAATGCCTTTTCTACCCATATGGGATCTGCTGTTTTTGAGGACGGCTGCATTGAAGGCTGGCATAAGGATTACAGTGACATACTTCTAACGGACGATCCTTACAAGGATGTTCGCTGTGATAAAGAGACCTTTGAAAAAGTCCGGGAAGAATACCCTGACATGCTTGCGGTTGCATTTGTCATGAACGAAGAGGAAATTGCCGGCGCCATCGCCAATAAAAATGGAATGGTGGGCAGTGACGGCATTATCAATAACGGCAATGGTCATCCAAGAGCTTCTGGCACATTTCCGAGAGTGCTCGGAAAGTATGTCAGAGAAGACAAAGTTCTGCCGATGATTGATGCTATTCGAAAGATGACCTTAGAGCCGGCAAAGCGATTGAATCTGGATAATAAAGGGAGAATCGAAATCGGCTGTGATGCAGATTTGACAATATTTAATCCGGATACCGTCAAAGACGGCGCTACTTTTTCTGATTTGAATATTTTGCCGGAAGGCATCGAATACGTATTTATCAATGGAGAGAAAGCAGTGGATCATAAAATGGTTGTAAACGACAGACTAGGTACATTTATCAGCTATCAAAAGCATTGATAAAAATATAGGGTATTCATGTAATCTGCCCCTTTTTAGCGTTATATGCGATGAAAGGGGCGGATTTTTATTTGTGTAAATTTGGAAAGAAGGGATAGAATAAAGGGATTAAGTCTGTAAACTGGTGTAAATTAGAAAAATAAAAAAGAGCCACAAGTGTTCACCATTCGGTTAAAATATAAAAAACAAAACACGAATAACTAAATGGAGGTTCAATATGGCTCAACTTAATTTTGCACTAAATCAGGAGTTTTTGTAGGTCTTTTTTTTAGTAGAGAAGAAGCTTTTGGAGAACTTATGGAATGTTTACTTAACCAGTTTCTTCAAGCAGAATCTGCTGAAAAATTACAAGCCGGCACCTATGAGAAGTACTGAACGCACTGATTATGGAAACGGAATCCGCCCCAAAATACATTACCACCCGTATTGGTAAATTAAAAATGGAAGTTTCCCGCCATCGTTACAACGTATTTCACAGCAGCATGCTTGATAATTATCAACGTAACGAATAAGCATTTATCAAAACGATGATGGAAATGGTCGTGCAGGACTGGTTGTGGCAATCCGAAAGGTATTTTAAACGGCAGGCAGGCAATGCTGCCAGTCCGGGTTGGAAACCTGTCTGATAGCGTTTTTTGTGCGTAAATTTTGAGTTTTTTAGAAAAATATGCAGGAATGTGTGCATATTTTTGATGCTTTTTCAAGAAATATGCATAGCGGGCACCAAGACAACACTAAATCTATTTTCGGCTTTCTAAAATCATCAGCCCTTTGTCGGTCAGGGACATGCCGTACTTTCCATGGGTTGCAGAAATTAGCCCCTGCTCAGCTAGCATGGAAATATATTTGCGGATTTTGTATTCGGATATGCCGTAGCCGGCATCATGGAGAAACCAGTAAATTCGGCTTCTGCCGGCAATTTCGCTTCTTTGGTTAATTTCCCGAATGGCAGACAAAATAAGCTTAGAGATATCATCAGTTTTTTCAGCAGAAGCAAAGTGGAATCCGCTTTCAGCAGTGGAGGCACTATCATAGGGAAAATCCTCGGGCGTGATGGTATCGCTTTCGCAGACCGCAAGAGTAAATTTAATGGTGGCAAAAAGCTCGCGAATATTGCCTTGCCACTCCCTTTGCATCAGAGCCTCCATGGCAAGAGGCGTGATTTCCTTGTTGATGCAGAACAGGGTGTTCATCCAGTGGGTAACGAGAAGGGGAATATCTTCCTTATGCTGAGAAAGGGGCGGTAGATAAAGATAGCCTTCTTTTAAGCGGTAGAACAAATCTTTACGAAAAGTTTTTTCTGCAGTCATTTCTTCTAAGTTGCAATTGGTGGCGGCAATGATACGGACGTCGACGGGGAAGTGACGCTTGCCGCCGGTTTTTATGATTTCGCCAGTCTGCATGATTTGAAGAATCTGGGCTTGCACTTTCAGGGAGGCTTCGTCTATTTCATCGAGGAAAATGCTGCCGCCTTCTGCCAGCTGAAAAAGCCCGATTGTGCCGTCTTCTTCGCAGCCAAAAAGTTCTGTCTCGATTTGGGCGTCAGACAGCGCAGCAAAGTTGATGGAAACAAAAGGTGCACCTTGTCTTGCGGAAGCGTGGTGAATTGCGCTTGCAAAGATAGACTTTCCGGTCCCGCTGTCGCCCTCAATGAGAACAGACATATCTGTGGCAGCAATTTTTTCGGCGGTAGATTTCACCTTGGAAATGCAAGGACTTTGCCCAATAATGTCTCGGAATTTATATTTTGCATAGCAATTAGGTCCGCAAAGAGCGGTGCGCACTGCCTTGGAAGTTTTGCCCGCTTCGTTGGCAGCATCGGAGATTCGTCTTGCAAAGATTAAGAGGTCGTCCAGATACTGCTTTGCGTAGGATTGCAGGTTGGATTCCAGCAAATGATAGGAATCCATAATTTGTATGATGGTGGAAAAATCGAAAATTTTTGCGCCGATATTGTAGACGTTTTCAACGCCGGCAGGCACGTGAATCATGGCATCGGCAGTAATCGCGATAGGCCTTGCTTTTGCGGAAAAATCGCAGTCTGGTGAGTATGGTACGAACTGATAAAAGTTAAAGCCGCTTCTCTGCAAATCGCTGATGACTTCCTCGGCGGAAGTGCGGGATTCCATGACGACGAGGATTTCCCGATCGCGAGGCAGGAAAAGAATCTTGTCCAGCTTGTGGCTGGTAATGGTACGGCTGCCGACTAAAGTTTCTTCCAGATAATCCGAAAGCCCACTGTCAAGAAATTGCTGGTAAACTTTTTCGCCGGAAAAAACACCAAAGTACTGTCCGCTAAGGACAGTAGAATCTCCTGCGGAGACATTGTATAAGGTGATAGAAACTTCTTTTGGAAGAAAAGACCGAAGTTGTTCCTCTAAAGTGCGTAATGTGAAGAAGTGGTCTGCAACTAATAGCAGACGGGGATTCGTTTTGAAAGCCATAGTAACTCCTTTTGCATTTTGATTGCGGCGACGCCGATTCAATTACATGCGTTCATTATACCATGCCGATACCGCTGAAAGTAGAATCGGAAGGCGTGATTCAATGAACGCGACATTGCGGCAACGCCGATTCAATTACATGCGTTCATTATACCATAGCTATGGAGAGGTGAATATGGATTTTAAATTATTCTTCTGGAAAAATTAAAAAAATTAACTGAAAGTAGCGGCATTCTTAAAAAATCAAGTACTTTTTTTGAAGTATTGCAATTGGGGTGCCTGCTATATAGAATAAAGAAAAAATTCCAAAAGAAAGATGGGGAAATAAAATCGTGAGCAATAAAAAAGAATTTACCGGTGCACAGAAAATGATTTGTCAGATTTTGGATCCGGGCAGCTTTATGGAAATCGGAGAGGCGGTTACTGCAAGACTGACCGATTTTTATACGCCGGATACGCAGGACAAACCATCTGATGGTGTTATCACAGGATACGGCACCATCGACGGACAGCTGGTTTATATATTCAGTCAGGATGTGGAAGTGCTGGGCGGCACTTATGGTGAAATGCATGGACAGAAAATCAACAGGCTCTATCAGCTTGCTATGAAAGCAAAAGCACCGATTATTGGGCTTTTGGACTGTCATGGGTTCCGTATTGAAGAAGGTCTTGACAGTCTGGACAAATTTGCAAGACTTTATGCTTTGCAGGCGCAGGCTTCAGATTTGATTCCTCAGATTATGGCGGTAGTCGGTATGTGTGGCGGCGGCATGTCCATCGCAGCAAACATGGCGGACTTCGTCTTTGTTGAAAAAGAACACGGACAGCTTTTCGTAAATTCGGCAAGTTCCATCGACCGCAGTTTTGACGAAATTGTAGACCAGGCGGACTTCACTGACGCAAGTATGAGCTTTGATGAAATAAAGGACTCCATTCGGACGCTGGTACACACGCTGATTCCGGCGAATACAGAAAGAAAGCCGCGGCAGAAGCCTTGCAACGACGATTTGAACAGACTTTGTCCGAATCTGGCTGGGCTGAGTGGTGACGGCAGAGCGATTTTGAAGGAGATATCCGATAACGGCTTTTTCTTTGAAACCAGAAGAGACTGCGGCGAGGATATGGTAACCGGATTTATCATGCTGGACGGTATAGTAATCGGTGCGATTGCAAACCAGAAATCCAAGTCAGGTATGAGAAGAATCAGTGCTGAAGGCTTTGATAAGGCGGCAACTTTTATAGAACTGTGCGATAAATTCTCCTTCCCGATTTTGACCTTAACCGATACAGAAGGCTTCGACACATCGGAGGAACAGGAAATCTATCTGCCGAAGGCAGCCGGTCGAATGATTAGGGCTCTGACGAAGGCGAAGGCGCCGAAAGTAAATCTGATTACAGGAGAAATTTACGGAAGCGCTTACAGTATCATGAACAGTAAAGGACTGGGTGCTGACTATGTATTTATGTGGGACGGCGCAAAAGTAAACCTGATTAATGCAAAACAGGCCGTTGAAATTCTTTACCCACAGGCAGATTCCACGATGATAGAGCAGCGCATTGCTGACTATGAGAAGAGCCATAGCGGGGCAAGAGCACTGGCAAGACATGATTATGTCGATAAAGTAATTGACCCGGCGGACAGCAGAAAATATCTGGTTGGCGCTTTTGAGACCTTTGCTAATTTGTATTAGGGAGGCAGTCAATGACAATTACAGAAATATTATCGAAAGCGGGAATGAATACGCTGCTTGGTATGGGCACCGTATTCGTCATGCTGGTTTTAATCAGCTGCATTATTTCCCTGTTCAAGTTCATACCGCAGCCGGGTGCCTCTAAGAAACAGAAAGAAGAGGCGGCAAAGACGGATGCAGCAAGCAGTCCTGCAACTGCTGCAGACGGCAAAGATGACGGCGCTTTAATTGCAGTCATTACGGCGGCTATTGCAGCAGCAAAAGCCGCAGAAAATGGCGGAGCATCTTTTGAGAATGAAGCCGATGGCGCATATATTGTTCGATCTATAAAGAGAAGAGGAAAGTAAGAGAGGAAAACTATGGAAACATATATCATTAAAGTCAATGGAGTGACATACGAGGTAGAAGTAGAGAAAAAGGGGGCGGGAGCACCTGCCGCGCAGCCAGCAGCGTCTGCTGCTGCGCCTGCACCTGCTGCGCCTGTGCAGACAGCCGCTGCCGAAGGTGAGGGTGAAGCTGTTACTACAGGAACTGCAGGAAAGGTATGGAAAATCTCTGCAAAAGTGGGCGATAACCTGAAAAAAGGTGATACTATTCTGATTCTGGAAGCGATGAAGATGGAAATTCCAGTAGTAGCGCCAAAAGACGGTCAGCTCACCTCCATTACCGCTGCAGAGGGAGACAGCGTAGAATCCGGACAGAGTGTAGCAACCATTGCATAAACTTAGGGGAAAAACATGGAATATATTATCACAACTTTAGGAAATTTAATCCATCAGACTGCCTTTTTCGATTTGACCATAGGCAATCTGCTAATGCTTGCGGTTGCATGTGGATTCTTATACTTAGCGATTGCCAAGCAGTACGAACCGCTTCTGCTGCTGCCGATTTCCTTCGGCATGCTGCTTGTCAATATTTATCCTCCCATCATGGAAGAGGGAGGACTGCTCCACTACTTTTATCTGCTAGATGAGTGGACGATTTTGCCATCACTCATTTTCCTGGGCGTTGGCGCAATGACAGACTTCGGGCCGCTGATTGCAAACCCAAAGAGTTTTCTGCTTGGTGCGGCGGCACAATTTGGAATCTTTGGCGCATACATGCTCGCCATGCTTATCGGATTCAACGATATGGCGGCAGCGGCAATCGCTATTATTGGCGGAGCCGACGGCCCGACTTCTATATTTTTAGCGATGAAACTGCACCAGACTGACATCATGGGGCCTATTGCCGTAGCAGCATATTCCTATATGTCACTGGTTCCGATCATCCAGCCTCCTATTATGCGAGCTTTGACCACAAAGGAAGAGCGTTCCATTAAAATGGAACAGCTTCGTCCGGTCTCCAAAAGAGAGAAAATTCTTTTTCCTATTGTGGTTACCATCGTAGTGTGCGGCCTTCTGCCGTCCACTACGCCGCTCGTAGGTATGCTGATGCTGGGAAATCTCTTTAGAGAAAGCGGCGTTGTAAGACAGCTGACTGACACAGCGTCCAATGCACTGATGTATATCGTCGTTATATTGCTTGGAACTTCTGTGGGAGCAACCACCAGCGCAGAGGCTTTCCTCAACTGGAGCACGCTGAAAATCGTGGGCATAGGGCTTGCAGCCTTCTGCTTTGGTACAGCAGCTGGCGTACTCTTTGGAAAACTGATGTGTAAGATTTCCGGCGGTAAAATCAACCCGCTCATCGGCTCCGCAGGAGTTTCCGCTGTGCCGATGGCAGCCCGCGTATCCCAGAAAGTCGGCGCAGAGGAAGATCCGACCAACTTCCTGCTGATGCACGCTATGGGGCCTAACGTGGCAGGCGTAATCGGCACTGCTGTTGCTGCAGGCGTATTTATGGCAATCTTCGGCGTATAAAGGAGTAATAACATGAATAATAAAAAGTTAAAAATAACCGAGACCGTTTTGAGAGACGCACATCAGTCTCTCATAGCAACAAGAATGAAAACAGAGGATATGATTCCAATTCTGGAAAAGATGGATCAGGTTGGATATCACTCTATTGAATGCTGGGGTGGTGCGACTTACGATGCTTCTCTTCGGTTCTTAAACGAAGATCCGTGGCAGCGCCTTAGAACGCTGCGTCGCAGACTTAAAAACAGTAAACTGCAGATGCTGTTTCGCGGACAGAATATCCTCGGATATAGACATTATGCTGATGATGTAGTGGAATACTTTGTACAGAAATCCATTGCAAACGGCATTGATATTTTGCGAATTTTTGACGCATTTAACGACTTGCGCAATGTGGAGACAGCTGTGCGTGCCGCAAAAAAAGAAGGTGGCAATGTGCAGCTTGCAATGTCTTACACTACTGGCAGTGCGTACACACTAGATTATTGGAAAAAACTCGCCTCAGATATGGAAAGCCTGGGTGCAGATTCTATCTGCATCAAGGATATGGCAGGCATTTTAACCCCGGATATGGCTGACCGCCTGGTAAGAGAACTGAAAACCCAGGTGAAAGTTCCCATCTCTCTGCACAGTCACTGCACTAGCGGCGTTGCACCGATTACTTATGTAAAAGGTGTAGAAGCTGGCTGCGATGTGATTGATACAGCAATTTCCCCATTCTCTATGGGAACCAGTCAGCCGGCAACCGAGGTTATGGTGGCAACTTTTGCAGGAACACCTTACGACACAGGACTTGATCAAAATCTTTTGGCAGAGATTGCAGACTATTTCAGACCTCTTCGTGACAGTTCCATTGCCAGCGGACTGCTTGATCCGAAAATGCTGACAGTTGATGTAAAGACGCTGCTTTATCAGGTGCCGGGCGGCATGCTGTCCAATCTGGTTTCTCAGCTGAAGGAACAGGGGGCAGAAGATAGATTTTATGAAGTGCTGGAAGAAATTCCAAGGGTGCGTGCCGATCTCGGCGAACCGCCGCTGGTAACGCCGTCCTCACAGATTGTGGGAACCCAGGCGGTGCTCAACGTGCTGACCGGCGAGCGCTATAAAATTATGTCTCAGGAAACGAAGGCAATCCTACGTGGTGAATATGGTAAGACTGTAAAGCCGTTTAATCCGGAAGTGCAGAAAAAGGCTATTGGTGATGCTGAGCCGATTACCTGCCGTCCGGCGGATCTGCTGGAACCAGAGCTGGAAACTTTGGAAAAAGAAATTTCCGTGTTTAAAACGCAGGACGAAGATGTACTGTCTTACGCACTGTTTCCGAAGGTGGCAACGGAGTACTTCAAATACAGAGACGCAAAGGCGCATAAAATCGATCCGGATAAATATGATTTGACAAACAGAGCCTATCCGGTATAACATAGAAAGCAAATAATAAAGATAGAAATTTTTAGGAGGTATGTGCGAAATGATTATGGCACAGCAAAACGGAAGAAAAACCATCGGAGCGCCAGATAAGCTTTTCGGAGTTTCTTCCAAAGCAAAAGCAAGAATTGCAGAAAAAGGAAAAGAGAACGTAATCGATTCCACCATCGGTGTACTGCTTAACGATGAAGGAAAGTTGGTTGTGCTGGAGTCGGTTATGGAATGTATCCGCAGTCTGCAGCCGGAAGACTATGCAGCTTACGCACCGATTCTGGGATTGCCTGAATATAGAGAAGCAGTAAAAAAGGCTGTTTTCCTAGACGATATGCCGGAGGGGGTATTCGTAGAAAGCTGTTATACGCCGGGCGGTACCGGTTCCATCAGAAATGCCATTTCCGCATATACAGCTTTCGGAGATAAAATTTTGGTCAGTGATTGGCACTGGAATCCATATAATCTGATAGCATCAGAAATCGGCCGCAGCGTTTCTACTTATCGTCTTTTCAATGAAAAACTGAAATTTGACAGCAAGTCTTTTGAGACAGAACTTGCCGCTATTTTAGCAGAGCAGGATGAAACGCTGATTATCATCAATACACCAGCGCACAACCCAACTGGCTATACTTTCACGGAGGAAGACTGGAATCAGGTGCTGGCTGTGCTTGATACGTATGAAGGTAAAGGTAAGAAGATTGCACTCCTTGTTGATATCGCATATCTGGATTTCTCCGGTGACGCAGTAGAATATAGATTTTTCTTAAAGAAACTGGCAGGTCTTCCTGCGCACATTCTGCCGCTGATTGCATTCAGTGCTTCCAAAGGCTATACAATGTACGGCATGCGCTGCGGCGCGCTCCTTTGCATGGCGCAGACTGCTGAAGTTGCAAAGGAATTTGTGGATGTGATGAGCGTGGAATGCAGAGCATCCTGGTCTAACGGCAACAGAGCTGCTATGAAGGTGCTGGCAAATATCGTGGAAGACCCAGCGTTGATGGCGAAGGTGACTGAAGAAAGAGAACATTATCTGCAGATTCTCAGAAGACGCGGCGCCATTTTTATGGAAGAGGCAGAAAAAGCAGGTCTGACTGCCTGCCCGTATGACAGTGGATTTTTCATCACAATTCCTTGTGAGAAACCGGAGGCAGCAGGAGAACTGCTGCAGGAAATGGATATTTTCTGTATTCCAATGGGCAGAGGAATTCGTGTTTCCGTGGCTTCCAACACAGAAGACGAATGCAGAGTAATGCCTGCAAAAATTAAAGAAGCAATCACCAAAGCATAATAATAGTTCCTAATAATCAAAAAGCAGAACCTAAAAAGTTTTTTAACTTTTGGGTTCTGTTTTTTGTGGAGTTGTGGTATAGTTAGTATTGAAATTTGACGAAGGCAGGGTTTTATGAGAAACTTAGACGATATCGATATCAAGATTTTAAATCAGCTTAGAAAAAATGCACGCACGCCGATGAAGGAACTGTCAGCTCTGGTATATCTGACAACGCCGGCGGTTTCTGCCCGAATTGATAAATTGGAAAAGGACGGATATATTAAAGGATATCACGCCAATTTGGATTTGGAGAAACTGGGCTACGGAATCAAGGCGTTTATCATGATTACTGTGGAGCCGGAGGACTGCCCGAAATTCTATGATTTTGTCAAGTCAGAAAAGAGCGTGTTGGAATGCAACCACATCACAGGTCCCTATTCTATGATTTTGAAGGTAGTGTTTTCCTCCACCAGCCTTTTGGACGAGTTCCTTGGCAAACTGCAGGTTTTCGGGAAGACCGAAACCCAGGTGGTATTTTCCACCGCCTTGGAGAGACATTAGAGCAGACTTGAATTGAGGCGAAAGCATGAAAAATCAATATCTTACAAGAATTTTAGCGGCACATCTCTTGGAGTTAAAGGCGCTGGTTCAGAGATATAACCAGAGTGGAAAAGGAAGTAAACTTGAAGAACCAACTTTTTTGATGGTTCTTACGAGGGGGGAGTTTGCATATCAGAGAAAAGACGGTGTATATGTGGTACCTGTTGGGTGTTTGAGAGACTGAGAGCAGGTTACAATAGCGCTGATAAAACAGCCTTTGTGCAATATAAAGTGAAGAATTACAAATTGCATATTTTCGAGAAAAATCTCCGAAATATGCACGATACTCTACATATTTTTTGAAAAAATCCTCAAAATATGTACAAATAAGCTGCTGGATGAAAATTTTACTGTTCTTTCGGCAGCTTTTTCGGTTTTTATAAGACAAATATGCATATTAAAGGCATTTTCTTTAAAAATATGCATACGGTTGTGCATATTATCGACATAATTCTTCAAAATATGCATAGAGACAGATTCTACAGTCTTGCAGTGTAGGAGAGACGTGGAGACTGAGTGAAAGGAAAGAAACGGCCGGAGCATTTAGCTCCGGCTGTTAATTTGCATTAATCTACATCAATCTATTTTCTTATAAACCCATTCCAGCACATCGCCGTCCTGCAGGACATAGTCGCCGGCAGAATCGGCGCACAGCTGTCCGTTGACTTTGTACTGCCAGATTCTGTTCGGATGAAAATCCCCATTGTTTAGGTCATTAATGCCTACGATTGTTCCATCGGTAGTTTCTACATTAACTGACATGTCGTTGACGTTGCAGTAAATCTGAATTGCCTCCAACACAGAGGAATTTTCTTCGATTTTAAAAGCAGTGGTTTCGACGTCAGGGAGTTCCGATTTTTTTGGATAGTCAATGCTGATGGTGATTGTAATCGGATGGATAATTTCTGCAGTGTCGCCTTTATTTTCGCAGCTGGTTGTGCATAAGACAGCAGCAAACAAAGTCAGACACAGGGTCAAACAGATAAATTTACTCTTGTTCATGAAGTCTCCTTTGGGATTGCCCTATGGATTTAGTGTTATTATCTATATTCTACCACAAAACTCCTAAATTTATAAGCGCATTGTGACTAGAAGGTCATACATTTCGTTATCGCAGGCAGTTTCCAGATCGTAGACCACTTGGCTGTCGACAATTGTCATAGAAGCATGCATGGAAGAAAAGTACTGCACACTTTTTTCAAATGGATTTTCTGAAAAGACAGTGAAGTCAGCACGTTTTCCTTGCTCGATACTGCCGTACTCTTTGCCGCAGCCCAAAAGCTCGGCAGCGCCGACAGTCAGCATGTCGACTGCTTCAGAAACACTTCCTACATGGGAATAAACAGACTGATTCAGGCAGTCCGTAGACCAGGTAGTCAGGAATCCTTCCTCTGTAGAATTTACTTCAGAATTAGAAACCGCATTGTCCGCCGCCAGCACCAGGGTGTTATGCTTGCAGCCCTTTGAGCGCAGGAAAACAAAGGCAGCACGGGCTTTTTCTATAGAAGTCTGATCCAGTGCGTCCAAGTGAATATTGTAGCCTTTGTCGCAGACTGCCTGACAGATGGTCTTCAGCGCATCCTCTGAGAAAAAGGCGAGATTTTCGTCGTCGCAGACTTCCAGCTTCAGGAAGTCATAGGTAATCAGGTTGTCCAGCTCAATGCATGCGGTTTTTCCGGCGGTCAGCTTGTGTAAAATCAGTTCCGGTGCAATAGGGCGGTTGATGTAGAGACTGGAAAACAGCCGCTGTTTGACAGGTATACTCTCACCGATGAGGGCAACCAGACAGTCCCGATAAAGGTGCTGGAAATAGTCTGGGGTATTGAGCGGAAAGATTGAAGTAATGCCTCTGTCGCAGAGTGCGCCAGAGGACGCAATCACCGCAGCCTCCACCTCTTCAAAATCGAGAGGACTCAGCACGCTTAGCACATAGTCTGCAGAAATGTACTGCATGCCGTCTTCCTCCGCAGATTCGCTGACCATATCCATTGCCAGAGAGTTGAACCAGCAGTGCACACCACTGGTTCCAAGAAGCAGCACCGGCTTGTCCTGCGTAATCTCGTCCAAAAGTCCCTGCACTTCCTCAGCTTCTTCATAGTCAGCGAGAATGTTTTCGTTGTAGCCGTATGCAAAGATGATATCGCGATCCGTATTTTCAGCATAAGCGGCGACTTCCTCTAAAACAGTGTCCAGATCCCATACCGGGTCGATTTCCAGATACATGTCCTCAAAAGCTTTCAGGATATCCGTATTGTGTACCTCCATGAAACCCGGGAACAAGTACTGCTCTTTTAAGTCAATGACCTGGGTGTCGGAAGATACAATTTCGTCCATCCCCTCAAAATCGCCTACGGCGAGGACTTTGCCGTCTTTGCAGGCAACAGCGCTTGCCCACGGAAACGCGGGGTCCTGGGTATAGACGTGTCCGTTCATATAGATAATATCTGCGGTATGTTTTTTCTTAAATAATCCAAATGCCATGTGCAACCTCCAGAAGAATGGTATATAACCAGTTTACCACAAAATCATTTTATGGTAAACTGGAACTATGAAAATTGAAACATTTGAAAAGACAATTGACATGCCGACTTATATCGAAGGCTACGTCAATGTGGAGGAATTTTTAGAATGCTGTAAAGTCTGCGGAAATTATGACAGAAAATGGTCTTGCCCATCCTATGACTTTGACCCGGTAGAAGACTACTGGAAACAATTTGACACCTTGCATGTCGTTGGAAAGAAAATGATTCTTGCAGAGGAGGAAAAAGATGACTGGGAGAATCTGATGACTGAGGTGAAGAAGGCGTTAACAGCAGAACTTTTCGCAGCAGAAGAAAGGCAGCCGGGCAGCAGATCCCTAAGTGCAGGAAGCTGTCATATTTGCGGTGAGGATAACTGCAGCAAACCCCTTGGACAGCCGTGTCGCTTTCCGGAAAAAATGCGCTATTCAGTGGAATCCCTTGGCGGCAATGTAGGACTGACTGCAAGCAAGCTGCTGGGAATCAATCTGCAGTGGATTGAAGAGGGGAAAGTGCCAGACTACTTCGTGCTGGTCGGAGGTCTGCTTTGCAAAGGAGAGTATAACGGTAATGAGGCTTAAACAGGCTAATGAAGTGGATTTAGGGCAGACGTCTGTAGGGCGTCTGCTGTTTGTGCTGGCTGTTCCTGCCATTACATCGCAGGTAGTCAATGCGCTGTATAACATGGTGGACAGAATGTATATCGGGCATATTCCGGGAGAAGGTGCAGCAGCGCTGACAGGTGTGGGGATTTGTTTTCCGATTATCATGATTATATCGGCTTTTGCCTATTTGATGGGCATGGGCGGTGCGCCCCGCGCCAGCATTTTTATGGGAAAACAGGATAATACCACAGCGGAGAAAATTTTGGGAAACTGCTTTTCTGCCCTTTTGATGACTGCGGCGGGGCTGACCGCAGTGGTGCTGGTGTTTAAAGAGCCGCTTTTGTTTCTTTTTGGTGCTAGTGAGAACACCATAGACTACGCCCAGCAGTACATGACTATTTATGCCATGGGCACAATCTTTGTACAGGCGACGTTAGGCCTTAATGCCTTTATTTCGGCACAGGGCTTTGCGAAGATTAGCATGATGACCGTTGTCATCGGCGCTGTAACGAATATTGTATTGGATCCGATTTTCATCTTCGGACTGCATATGGGCGTGCGGGGCGCAGCAACTGCAACGGTAATATCCCAGGCTATCAGCGCCCTGTGGGCATATCGATTTTTGCGGGGGAGAAAGACGGTGCTGCGTCTAAAGAGAGAATATTTGAAGCCGGAAAAATCAATTTTGCTGCCGTGTGTCGCACTTGGCATTGCGCCTTTTGTGATGATGTCTACAGAAAGCCTTCTGACCTTGTGTTTCAATACGTCGCTGCTGAAATATGGAGGCGATATAGCCGTTGGCTCTATGACGATTCTATCCAGCGTTATGCAGTTTTCTATGCTGCCTATGCAGGGGTTGACGCAGGGCGGCCAGCCGATTATCAGTTACAGCTTTGGCGCAAAAAATATGACCAGACTGAAGCAGGCGGTTAAACTGCAGACGGTCAGCTGCTTTGTATATGCGGCAATAATTTGGCTTTTGGCGGAACTGGTGCCTTCTGTCTTTGCGGGAATATTCACCGATGATCCGCAGCTGGTAGAATTTACAACATGGGCGCTGCGCATTTATATGGCGACCTCTCTTTTAATGGGATTGCAGATTTCCTGCCAGCAGTCGTTTATTGCTTTTGGCAATGCGAAAATTAGTGCATTTTTGGCGATTTTTAGAAAGATTATCGTATTGATTCCGCTGATTTTCCTGCTGCCGGTATTCTTTATGGACAAAGTTTTTGCCGTATTTTTGGCAGAACCGGTGGCGGATGCAATCGCCGTAGCGGCGACAGTTACATTATTTTTGCGGGAAATGCGCCGTATGCTGCGAGATGATCCGGAGAATTAAGGTTTTTTTAAGAATTTCATTATGTTTTTTATAAAGGGAATTTTGTAAAGTAATGACAGGATATGGAGGAGGTTAAACTGACATGGATGCAGAGACCATTTTAATTGTAGATGATAACAGGGAAATTGTTGACTCTCTGGGGAAGCTTTTGAAATTGGAGGGATATTTCATTCTTACAGCCTATGATGGAATGGAAGCGTTAGAGGTTCTTGAAAAAAATCCGGTGGATCTGATTCTGCTGGATGTCATGATGCCGCGGCTGAACGGACTTTCTGCGCTGATGAAAATCAGGGAGAATCATAAGATTCCCTGTATCATTTTGTCAGCGAAGACGGAAGAAAGCGATAAGGTGTCCGGCTTGATTCTGGGAGCAGATGATTATATCAGCAAGCCGTATAATGCGGCAGAACTCATTGCCCGTGTAAAGGCACAGCTGCGCCGTTACCACATGTGGGGCGGCGGCAGTCCTAAATCTGACGAGGATAAAGTTGTCAACGGCGGGCTGGTTTTGGACAGACGCCAGAAGAACGTCATCGTGGAGGGCGAGGAGGTTAAGCTGACGGCGACGGAGTACAAAATCCTCAAACTGCTGATGGAAAACGCCGGAAGAGTTTTTCCTGCCGAACAAATCTATGAAAACGTTTGGGGTGAAGAGGCGACCTTTGCTGTGGAAAACACCGTCATGGTACACATCAGACATATCCGGGAAAAAATTGAAATTGATACGAAAAATCCAAGATACATAAAGGTGGTGTGGGGAATTGGATACAAAATGGAAAAGTTCAATTAAAAAAGTAAAGGGAGTATTGAAAGAAAATCGTAAGCTTTTTTTTGGAATCGTCCTGGCAATTATCGGTATCTTCACGGCAGTGCTCATACTGCACTATCTGGGGCGTCTGACAACTAAGGAGGTTTGGACAATCGGAATTGTGGGGTATTTTCCCATGGCAGGTGCGATGGCGCTGTTAATTCCTGAGGCGCTTTCGCGCATTTATCGGAGCTGGATTCCGCAAAACGGTGACTTTTATCAGGAATGGAAACAGAAGCAAAGGCAGCAGCAAAAAATTCTTCTGATCATATTTGTTGTACTCCTTATAGTTGCGCTGCTGTTTTATCGCTTTCAGCAGATGACATCGTATTACTATTATTATTACGCGAATCTGGCGACTAGATACTATCTGATTGGGACGGTCATTTTGCTCTATATGCTGTGTAAGGTTCACGTGGAAAAATTTATGCGAGGGCGCCTTGATATGATGATGGAAAAGGTAACTGATATCAACAAGGCAAGGCTTTTGGAGGCCATCGAACTGGAGCGTAAGAGTCTGGAAAAAGAGGCGAAGAGCGAGCAGCTGAAGGTAGATTTGATCTCCAATGTATCTCACGATTTAAAAACGCCGCTGACTTCTATGGTGGGATATTTGGAACTTTTGAAAAAAGAAGAACTGGATGAAGTTGCGAGGGATTACGTGGACGTAATTTCTGACAAAGCGCAAAAACTGAAGGAAATGATAGAAAGTCTCTTCTCTTTGGCGAAAGCCAGCAGTGGCAATATCCAGATTAACCTAGAGCCGGTGGAAATCAACATGCTAATTAAGCAGATTTTTGCTGATATGGACAGTCAAATTCAGGAGAGCGGGCTGTACTTTGTTACTTCCATGACTGAGGAAGACACACACCTGACGACGGACAATTTGCACATGTACCGTATCTGCCAAAATTTGATTGAGAATGCACTGAAATATTCCGCAAAAGGAACGAGAGTTTTTGTACGAACCTATTTTGCAGACAGGGCTACAGAGAGAAGACTTTGCCTGGAAATTACCAATACTGCGGGCTACTTTATGGACTTCAATGCGGAGGATATTGTGGAGCGGTTTGCCCGCGGTGATAAAGCTCGTTCCAGCGAGGGGAACGGACTGGGACTTGCTATTGTCAGCACCTATGCAGGTGCGCTTGGAGGGGCTCTTGACATTAACATCGACTGTGACCAGTTCAAAGCGACTTTGAGCTTTCCTGTTGAAGAGGTACAGTGAAAAAACGAGATAAAAATGCACCATTTTAAGCGAAAATGAGCTAATGGTGCATTTGAATTTTTTGAATCAATGATGCACATTGCGCACTTTAACATGATTATTTTGCAAAGAGAGGCGTGGACAGATACCTGTCGCCCGTATCTGGAAGAATGGCGACGATAGTCTTTCCCTCGTTTTCCGGACGTTTTGCAAGGGTTACAGCAGCATGAAGGGCAGCACCGGAGGAAATGCCAACCAGGATTCCTTCTCTGCTTGCGATAAGGCGACCTGCGTGAAAGGCGTTATCGTCTGATACGGTAATGATTTCATCATAGACTTGGGTGTCCAGTACCTCCGGAACAAAGCCGGCGCCGATTCCTTGAATTTTATGGGAGCCGGCAGCGCCGGTGGATAAAACTGCTGAAGAAACAGGTTCAACAGCGACCACATTGATGGCGGGATTCTGCTCTTTCAAATATTGACCGGCTCCGGTAATGGTGCCGCCGGTGCCGACTCCTGCTACGAAGATATCAACCTGTCCATCGGTGTCTTCAAAAATTTCGGGTCCGGTAGTTTCATGATGAATCTTTGGATTAGCAGGATTCACGAACTGACCGGCAATGAAACTATTTGGAATAGTTTCTGCAAGCTCTTTCGCTTTTGCGATAGCGCCTTTCATGCCTTTTGCGCCTTCTGTCAGCACCAGCTCTGCGCCATAAGCCTGCATGAGCTGCCTGCGTTCAATGGACATAGTTTCTGGCATTACAATGATAATGCGGTAACCTCTTGCGGCAGCAACAGCTGCAAGCCCGATACCGGTATTGCCAGAGGTAGGTTCAATAATGACTGAATTTGGATGCAGTTTTCCGGACCGTTCAGCGTCATCAATCATGGCTTTGGCAATGCGGTCCTTGACTGAACCGGCAGGGTTGAAATACTCCAGTTTTACCAGGACTTTTGCTTTTAAATTCAGTGCACTTTCAATATTCTTAAGCTCTAAAAGCGGTGTGCCGCCGATGAGTTGGTCGGCGGAAGTGTATATCTTTGTCATGTTAAAACCCCTTTCTGTTTGTTTTATGGGAATATCATACAACCATAAACCTATTTTGTCAATAGGTAAATAGGAAAAATCCGGCGTCTGCTCAAGTTTTCTTTTACAGCTGTCGATATTGACAAATTATGCTCATCTGCGGGTTTTTGTCAATTTAGTGCCTTAAAATGACCGGAAAACCCTCTGTTTTCTTCGTGCTTGTTGACAAAAATACAAAAAATTCGAGGATTTGTCAATGTTTCTCTATGTCACCTATTTGTTAGAAATTTTTTATGGATTTGCCGTAGAAAACAGACTGGCGCCCTTGAAAAAACCTAAAAACTTGTAGTATAATAGGTTTAACCCAAAAGGAGGCGCACTATGATTTCTACGAAAGGCAGATATGCACTGCGGGTAATGATTGACCTTGCAGAGCAGAATACGGATAAATTTATACCACTGGACGAAATTGCCATGCGGCAGGGAATTTCCAAAAAGTACCTTGAAATTATTTTGAAGGTGTTGGTCAAGGAAAAACTCCTTGTCGGTGCTCGCGGCAAGGGCGGCGGCTATAAGCTGACCCGCAGACCGCAGGAATACACCGTTGGAGAGATTTTAGAACTGGCGGAAGGAACGCTGGCAACTGTAGCGTGTTTGCAGAAAGGAGCGGAAAGCTGCCCGCAAAGGAGCAAATGCAAAACGCTGCCGATGTGGCAGCGCTTTGACGATATGGTATATGATTTTTTCTTCCATATTACTTTGCAAGATTTAGTCGAAGGGTTTTTTAAGGACTAGCTGTTTAGCTGGTCTTTTTCTTCTTCATAGCGAAGAATACTAAAATGATGATGGCGATTGCGGCAACAGCGATACCTCCGATGAGAAGCGGACTGATGGGCTTTTTTAAATCATCGGCAGTTAGTCCTTCGGTCTGTTCGTAAAGAGCAATTGTGTCAATGAAGTCACCCTGCAGGATTCGTCCATCGCCGTTATCCAGTTCATCCCCACCCATGACAACGGTATACCACACCAGACCGTCTTTTTCCATACAGCTGGACAGACACCAGCCGGCAGCAGGGGTATAGCCAGTTTTGATACCTGTTACGTACTGAGAATAAGGGCTTTCGTAACGGTCGTCGGGATACTTTACGTAGTTGGTAGTGTAGTAGTCAAAGCCTTTTTCTCTCACGTTGGAAGCAGGAACTGCACCGTCTTCCATAGCGACGATTTCGCGGAATTTATCAAACTGCATTGCGTATTCGCAGATTTTTACCATGTCGCGCGGCGTGGTGTAATGATCGCTGGAAGATAGCCCGACAGGATCTTTGAAATTGGTATTTTTGCAGCCGATTTCTTTTGCTTTTGCGTTCATCATGTCGACGAATTCGGAGAAAGTATCGCACAGTTCGAAGGCGAAGGCGGTAGCGGCTTCGTTTCCTGATGGAATCAGCAGGTATTTCATGCACTCCTCGTAAGAGATGACTTCGCCGGCGAGGAGGTGCCTCTGCGGTTCCATGTAACTGCAGTAGTAGTGTCTGACGGCGTTTTTGTTTACTGTAAGCTCGCCTTCGAGATTAGGGTTTTGTTCCAGAACCAAAATGGCGGTCATAACTTTAGTCATGCTGGCGGGTGGGAGCTGCATATCTGCATTTTTCTCACAGACAACAGTTCCTGTCGTTGCTTCGTACAAAATGCCCGCTTTGGAATTTTTGATGACGTCTTCGCCGGTAATTTCGCTAGCAAAGGCGTGTTGGCTGCCTGAGAGGAGCGCAAAAGCAGTAAAGAGTGCAATCAAAAGGACTGCGTAAAGTTTTTTTTCTACGTTGGTCATAGTTGAGTTCCCTTTCGTAAATTTAATGGTTTCTATTTAAATATTTATACGTGGACAAAGCTACATGGCGTCATTGGAATGAGCAAGAAAGTCAAGACCGGTTTCGGTAATTTTTGTACCAAGACGACCTTTTCCGACTTCGATATACCCCTTTTCCTGAAGTGCAGCCAATTCGCTGCGCAATCTAAAATCGCTGATTTTTATGTTTCGCTGGCTCAGACTTTGAATCAGTGCAACTCTGCCAATGCCGTGAGAGAGCTGCGTGTGGTCTCGGATTTCCTTTAAAATAGCGAGATTGAGGCTGGCATTTGAAAGTCGGACAGTGGTCGTGCTGTTTTGTTCTGTAATCTGAGGAGGTAAAGCAGAAAGCGTCTGATAATAGGTCGCTATATTTTCAAGTTCTCTGATATTACCGGGCCAGTTGTAGTCAGTCAATTGACGCAGCTGTGCGGGAGGGATATTCTTAAAAGTCGTGCCAAGGAAATGCTGCAGCAACGGCAGAATATCTTCTTTTCTCTTTCGCAGCGGCGGTATGATGATGGGCAGCACGTTGAGTCTGTAAAATAAATCGCTTCGGAAACTTCCCTCTCTGACAGCTGCTTCCAAATCTCGATTGGTTGCAGTAATCAGGCGAATGTCGACATCAATGAGTCTGTCGCTGCCAACTCGCATAACCTGTCTTTCCTGAATGGTTCTGAGTAGTCTTGACTGCAGCTTTGGGGAAATATCCCCTATCTCATCGAGAAAAATAGTGCCGTGGTTTGCCTGTTCAAAGAGACCGATTTTCCCCTTAGCCTGTGCGCCGGTAAAAGCGCCTCCTTCGTAGCCGAACAGTTCGCTTTCCAGCAGATTGTCAGGAAGTGCTGCACAGTTTATGGCAACAAAAGGAAATTTGTTGCGGTAGGATGCGTTGTGGAGAGACTGAGCAATCAGTTCTTTTCCGGTTCCGCT